>CAXTRU010000275.1:0-1244 GCA_964246665.1 uncultured Acidobacteriaceae bacterium | reverse complement strand
ACGTACACACCAGCACCACGGCCAACGCCCAAAGCGTGCCCCGATAGCCGGCCGTCCACGCCGGCGCAAAGCGGCTTAGGTAGAGCACAAAGGTCACTGGGTAGATGGCCATATCGAAGACGCTGGCCGCAAGCGAGAGCCACGCCTCCTGAAAGCCCCAGAAGCGCCCTAGGGCGCGGTACACCCACACGTAGTACCCACCTTCGGCTGGCACAGCGCTTGCCAGTTCACCGATCATCAAGCCCGTGGGAAGACTCCACAACAGCGGCACGACAGCAAGGATCAGCAGCGCACGGCTATAGCCTGCCTTTCCGATCACATCTTCAAGGCCATACGGCCCGCCGGAGACCATGAAATAGGTTGCCGCGATCAGCGGAATTAGGCGCATCTTGCGCGTGGGTTGATGGATGGGTGTGCCCTCCTTGCTTGCTTCTGCCGCGTCCACACGACGCACTCAGGCCAGCGTGCCTCACGCTTTGTTGTACTTGAATTTCGCCGCAGCGCTTAGGGCTTCGCCGGCTCGTTTGCATTCCGTGCCGGCACGGGCGGCCTCCAGCCTGACGGGCTCCAGTTCGGCGCTTGCACCGGCCAGCGAAGATCTTCAGCACCATCAGGCAGAACGGTATTTAACACCCAGCTGATGCGCTCGGTCGCGTCCTTCAGCACGCTGGTCAGCTCCGGGTCATTCTGCACTGCCGCGGTGAAGACAACGCCGGTCAGGGCGTTCCGGATGTGATGATTCACTTCGGCGGCCACCTGCATGCGCCTGCGCAGCAGCGCACGCCGACGTGCCTCATACCGCAGCAGCAGGTACGAGAACAGGAATGCGATGCTTAGGGTGTAGAAGTCGGAAGCCAGCAGCCGGTTCGCCCTGTGCACAAAGTGGTCGACCAGAAACCCGCAGCCACTAATCAGCAGTGCCGCGATGAGCGCAAGCAGCCAAAGCGGCAGATTCATCAACCGTGCGTGCCATGGAGCTTGAATGCGATCCTCACTGTCCGTGTCTAGTGTAAGCGGTTGATGCCCAGCATTCGCCCGCACGCAGAGGCACAGTCATAGGACTCCCGGGTATCGGCTTTTGTCACAGCAACGTCGCGACCAAACGACTTAGTGGCGAAGCAGCAAGATCACCAGCAAGCCGAAGGCGGACACGCCGGTCGTTAACCACACAACGTAATCGCCAGGATGCCCGCTTTGCAGGTTGCGCAACGGCTGCAAGCGTGTCTCGAGATAAGAGCCCAGGC
>CAXTRU010000274.1:0-5209 GCA_964246665.1 uncultured Acidobacteriaceae bacterium | reverse complement strand
GTGCTGATTGGTGCCATGGCCGGCGTAGGGCGCATCGGCTGTGCCGTCGCACTGCCCCTTGGGCATGTTGCTGGAATACCGTGTTCCCCCATCGGTCCGCACGTACCAGGTAGACGCAAACGCAGGTGCAACCACCAAGCTACACAGCAGCAGGCACACGGATCTCAGGATGGACGACACTTTAGGGAACGCTCCACGGCGGGTTCTTGGTTTTCACCACTATAGCGGCAACAAGAACGCCGGCTTATCCGCTTGACCCGCAAAGCGCGGGCACAGGGGACTACGTCTGACTGGGAAACCGTGCTGAAGGCGCACTCCGCTTGGCACGCACAGAGCGAAGGATCACCGAAGCAAGCGTCTTGAACGCGTGGCCCTGCAAGGGGTAGGCCAAGATGGCTTTGAACACATCCTTGGCTGCCGCCGAGAACTGGCCCCGCTGAGTCAAGCCTTCCGCTCGCTGCCGAAACAGCCAACTCAGGGCAACGCGACGCGCCTTCCAGCCGCAGCCGGGCAGGCCGTAGTGCTTCTCGATCACTCGCCGCTGTGAACGCGCCATACGGTCCAGGTCGGTACTCATTGAATTCGGCGACACACGGTAAAGGGCAATTCGTTCCGCCACCAAGGCGACATCGTAGCGAGCCGCAATCCGTATCCAAAGATCCCGATCCTCCGATGAGCGCAGCGTCTCATCGAAGCCGCCGACTTCCTGCACACACGCTCTTCGAAACGTCACGGTCGGGCAGCAAAGATCCAGCGTACGCATGTACAGGTGCGGCGCGACGCGCCCTTCTGCATGGCGATTGCGCGTTTCAAAGACATCGAGAATGTTGTCCTCGGGGTCGACACGGGCCACAAAACCGTAGGTAAGCCCAGCTTGGGGCATTGCCCGGAAACGCTCATAGGTTTTTTGCAGCCGGTTTGGCAACCACAGGTCGTCCGCATCCAGGAGGGCCAGAAACTCCGCGGTGGCGTGCCGGATTGCCGTGTTTCGTGCTGCCGCCAGGCCCGCGTTATCTTGCCGGATGTATTTGAGCTTGTCGCCGAGCTGAGTCGCGTAGCCTGCCGCGATCTCCGGTGTGCTGTCGCGGGAACCATCGTCCACCAACAGAATGCGCCAGTCCGTGAACGTTTGCGCCACCACGCTATCGATCGCGCGCGAAAGATACTGTTCCGCGTTATAGGCCGGAAGAACGACGTCAAAGGTGGGCATGCGTGATTTTCTGCGTGTTGCGCTGCGGCGTGCGTTTGCTTTCGACCATTCTTCCACGGCCGGCTAAGGCTCATGCGCCTGCGGAAGAAAGGGCCACTGCTGCAACGGCAACCGTGGCCCTCCATGGATTTCCAGGGTGATTCAAAAGCTCGGCGGAGCCGCCACAGCGGCGCTCCGCCGAACTCTGGTTAGCGGCTCACCGACGCGACGGCTGCCTTCCCGCTCAGCAGGCCTGAGGTGGATCCGGCGAAGCTGGAGTTGCCGGCGTAGGCGCCGTACACCGTCAGGTAGGTAAGACCGGCCGGAACCTGCCAGCTCACCGTGCCGTTCTTGTCCAAAGTGCCTGCCGCAAGCGCCCATTTGGTGGAGGTATAGACCACGACCGAACCGGTCGGGACCTTGCCGGAGGCCGAGGTCACCTTCGCCGTGAGGACGATCGGGATAGCCGCACTCGGTCCTTTGGAAACCGAGAGCACGACCTGGGTCGCGACCGGACCTGCGGGAGCCGTGGGGGTCGAGGGCTTGGTGGTCGGCGGTGTCGTCGTTGTGGTCGAGCCGGTCGAGGGCGGTGTCGTCGACGACGTCGAGCCAGTGGACGATGGAGGCGTTGTGGTCGTCGTTGGGCTCGTTGGCGTCGTTGTCGGTGCGGTCGACACCGGCACAGGGGTCCTGCCCGTCGATGGCGCTGTCGGCGCGGTGGGAGCGGACGTTGGGGGCGCCGACGTTGCGCCGCTGCCGGTGGCGGAAGGAGCCAGTGTCGGTGAGGACGAGCCTCCCGATCCGGCAACCTCGATCGCCCCGATCGTCGGGACACCGGCACGGACAATGCCGTTGAGATCGGTGAGCACTGTCGAAAGGCTGAGGCCCTTGCCGATCGCCGGGGAACTGGCGACAGGAGTTGCGTTGGCATAGCCGTAGTTGTGCCAGGTCTCATCCGTCAGCTGCGGATCGACACACAGCTGCCCCGTCGCCGCACAGTTGAAGTTGCTCTTGGGGTGGTAAATGATGTTGTTCGCAAAAGAACTGCCGGGCAGGGTGAACGGCCACAAGCCCGTTCCGTCGTACAGCGGATTGCTGTAATCGCCGGTTCCGGAGTCGTATGCGGTGATATAGCCATCCGCAGGGTTGTTCATGAAGCCGATAAAGATGTTGTTCCGGAAGTCGATCAAAGAGCTTTGATCGCAAGCTCCCGCGCTGGTGTCGCACTCCACTTCGATTCCTGTGGCGGAGGCAGAATAGACCGTGTTGTTGTCAAACACAGTCGTCGCCCCCTTGAGCACCGTGAGCAGTATCCCCGTATCGGCCGCGCGGCACTGGTTCCCCAGCTTTGAGTTAAAGCCTGCCGGCGTGCCGGGGATCGCTTGCAGAATGGCATTGCAGTTGGTGGTGATCAGGTTGTTCTGGGCGACTCCGTGTCCACCGCCGATTTTGATCTGCTGCCCCTCATTGGCGAAGGCATTCACGCGCGTAATGGTCATGGACGAGCCCGCACCCACCAGATGCAGTGCGTCCAAACCGTCTTGCGTGTTGTAGCTCACCGTGCCCTGGTCGAAATGGACGTTCCAAGGTGCGGCGCTGCCCACGGTCGCCGTGCCGAAGCCGTCGCCGTACCCACCTGAGCTCTGGTCCAAGCACTCGTAGTAGGGCAGCGCATGAACGATGGGGTACTCTTCGGCGCAGCCATTCCAGCTGATGTTGAAGTTCTGCACCAGAACGGAGCCCACCCCACGGGCGTCCGGGTTTCCCGCACCGTGATCGGAGTTGCAACCCGAGTCCGTCTTGCCGTGGATGTCGAGGTTGGTCATGACGACGCCGTCGCCCGTCGGACCCAGCATGCCACCGGAAAGACCGTGAATCGTGATGTTGTTGATCGTGTCATGGGTGGACTTGTTCGACCAATAAATACCGACGCTGGCGTAGTCCGAGAGCGGGTCGCTCTTGGAGCAATGGTTCGATGTACCACCCTCGTTGGAGCAATTGGAATAATCAGTCAGGTCGAGGCACTCAATATCCACGTAGGAGGCGCCTGACAGGTTGAAGATGGAACCCGTGGCATACCCGCCGTGCACCTGCGTCTTCGCCGATGGCGCCGAGCACGAAGCGTAGTTCTCACCGAGAATGCGTGTCGGCGCGCTCGCGGTTCCGGACGGAGGCACGGGAATCCCGGAATCATACGGATCCCCCTGGATGCCCCAATACTGATTCGTCGCGGCGTCGTAGGACTGGTGCGGATTGTTCCAGCCGATGCGGTACGCCACGCCGGTACCGATGGAGCCGCGCAGAATGACGGTATCGCCACCGGAGATCACCCAGCCATAGTTCGGAAAAACACTGGGGTTGCCATACGCGCCGTCCTGGTACAGGTAGCGAAAATCCTTGAAGGCGCAATGCTGATTCTGGCCCACGCCCGAGTACGGCGCGTCGGCCAGGCCGTCGCACTGGCCTGAGGTGATATTGGAGGAGTAGCGGGTGCCGCCGTCTGGACGGACGTACCAAGTGGCCGCAAAGGCCGCCTTCGTCATCAGGATCGAGCAGAAGGCAAACAGCAGAAGGGAAAACGTACGCTTCATCGAAAGTCTCACCAGAAAGAAGTTGGTCTCAGCCCGACAACCCAGAGGAAGCCCAAACGAAACTCGTAGGTTCACAATGGCGCTAGCGGGGGTGTATTCGCATCCCGGAAGCGGTTACCGGCGGAGCACTTTCGTGCTACCAGTAACCAGTCTCGGGTGACTAAAGTTTTGGCGACTGCCGCAGGCCGGCATCACCAAAACGCGTTGGAGCAAAGCCCGAAACAGGGCATGATGACCGACACAGGTCATTGCGGGACCGGGGGCGTGTGGGACACACACACGAGTGCAGCGTGACGCTTCAACCGCCGGAGGAGATTTGCTTTGAGGGGCCACGCCGCAGAGGGGGGCCGTGCACTGATCGGGCGCAAAGGTCTGTGAAGAAGCGCCGTACCGGATGCAGCCCGGCGATCAGTCAAAAAGGGACTGTCACGCTAAGCTGAGCCCGCACGGGGCCCAGACGTACCTTGGAGGCGACACTGTCCACGGCAGTCGGTTGCTGCCGGGGATGCTGGCCGTAGGTCACGCATGCGCACGGCCTCTGTGCAACACACGGTGTTCGGCAAATTCTTGCAAGGCAAGATGCTTGTTGGTCATATTACCTTAGTTTCTGAAAAGGATGCGCAACGCTTTCTTGCCCATGCGCATCATGGGCCGCTCCCCAAAGTCGCTCAACGCCATCGTCTTCGCCGTAACTCGTTGATTGTTCACGGACACGGCGCCTTCCGCCAGCTTTCGTGTTGCCTCGCTCGCAGATCCGGTAAGGCCTGAAAGCTGCAGCAACTTCGCCAGGCGGAGCTGGGCGCCGCCGGCTCCATCACCCGAGCCCGGTACGAAAAGGCCTTCACTCGCCAGGGACACATGGACCTCCGGAAGGTTGGATGCGACGCCACGCGACTGGAACTGCAGCGACCAGTTCTCGGCGGCTGCCTCAGCTTCGGCCTGCGAGTGGAACTCGCCAGTGATCATCAGCGCCAGATCCTTCTTGGCCTGCATGGGGTGCAGTTCGCCGGCGGCGACACGCGCTTGCATTGCAACAATCTCGCTCTGCGGCAGGTCGGTGAGAAAGATCCAGTAACGCCACATCAGCTCGTCGGAGATCGACATCAGCTTGCCGTACATGCTCGCTGCGGGGTCCTGGATGCCGATCGCATTGCCCAACGACTTCGACATCTTCTGCACGCCATCCAGGCCTTCCAGAATGGGCGTCATCAGCACAATCTGCGGCTTCTGGCCGTAGTGTCGTTGCAGGTCGCGACCACGCATCAGGTTGAACCTCTGGTCGGTCCCGCCCAGCTCCACATCCGCCTTCAGCGCGACGGAGTCATAGCCCTGCACCATCGGGTACAACATCTCGTGCATGTGGATCGGCTGTTCGTCCTGAAATCGCTTGTGAAACTCATCCCGCTCCAGCATCTGCGACAGCGTGAAC
>CAXTRU010000273.1:0-5209 GCA_964246665.1 uncultured Acidobacteriaceae bacterium | reverse complement strand
CGATAACGTGGAGAGCGGCATCGATGAGGCATTTACGTACTTTGGGCAGTTTGTGGATCACGACCTGACGTTTGATCCGGCGAGCAGCCTGCAAAAGCAGAACGATCCGGATGCGTTGATCGACTTTCGCACGCCGCGCTTCGACATGGACAACCTGTATGGGCGCGGGCCGGATGATCAGCCGTATATGTATCAGTCCGATGGCATGCACTTCCAGTTGGGCAATGCGTTGGCCGGGGCTGCGGCGAACGCAGGGGCGAAGGACCTGCTGCGCAGCCCGGCGGCGCCAGGGCGCGCGCTGATCGGCGACCCGCGGAATGATGAAAACGTGATTGTGTCGCAGCTGCAGGGGCTTTGGCAGCGGTTCCATAACGCGGTCGTGGCCGCCCTGCCGGGGGCGAACTTTGCAGAGGTGCAGCAGGAGGTTCGGTTCCACTATCAGTGGATCCTGATCCATGATTTCCTACCGCGGATCATCAACGCCGCTGTGCTGGACGCTGTGTTGCCGGGCGCGAGCACGGGTGCGCCGGACTTCTCGCAACTAAACCTGCGGTTTTATCACCCGAGGAACGACCTGTTTATGCCGGTGGAGTTTTCTGTAGCGGCGTACCGCTATGGGCACTCGATGGTGCGGCCGGGATACCGGCTCAACGACGATGATGCAACGCTGTTGCCGATCTTTGCGCCGGGGCCGCCGGCTCACAAGGATCTGCGCAGCTTCGAGGACATGCCTTCAACGTGGGCGATCGATTGGCAGCGGTTCGTCGACCTGAACAAGTTGAACTATGGAACGCCGCCGCCGCCGGCCAAGAACACGAACAAGCTGCGACTGCAGTTTGCGTACAAGATCGATACGTCGCTGGTGGATCCGTTGAAGGATCTGCCCATAACGGTGGCGTCTGACCCGCCGCCGTCGCTGGGCGCACGAAACCTGTTGCGGGGCTGGCGACTTGGCCTGCCGAGCGGGCAGGCGGTGGCGAAGGCTATGGGCTTCAAGCCGCTGGATGACGCGGAGATCATGATCGGGAAGTTCACGACTGATCCTAAGGATTTGCTCGGGTCGATCACGGATAGCAACATCGGCGGGGCGGCGTTCAAGGGCAAGTGTCCGCTGTGGACATACATTCTGGCGGAGACCCGACAGAACATCCTGACGTCCACGCTGCAGTTCAGCGACGGACCGCAAACGGTGACGACGCCGCAGCTGGGGCAGGTGGGCGGCACGATCGTGGCGGAGACGTTTCTGGGTATCCTGACCGGCGATCAGACATCGTATCTGAACCTCGCGCCGGGTTGGACCCCGACGTTTGGTGTGGGTTCGGATGGGCGGTTTGGGCTGCGGGAGATGATCGGGTTTGCACAGGCGAGTTAGGGCGGGTTTGGCAGTTCCTTGCTGAGCTGTCTTGCCAACGTGCAGCGAGCGCGCGCCTCTCCGTGTCAACGGAGCGGTCGTAGGGGAGGGTGAGCTTCAACCTCACCCTTGTCTTTGCAGCCGCTCACCCTCTGTCATCTCGACCGGAGGCGAAGCCGAAGTGGAGAGACC
The DNA here is from genome assembly GCA_964246665.1 of uncultured Acidobacteriaceae bacterium. GTDB lineage: Bacteria > Acidobacteriota > Terriglobia > Terriglobales > Acidobacteriaceae > Granulicella. Next base: position 3,666 of record CAXTRU010000273.1, on the reverse strand, counting down.
TGTGTTTCCGCCAGTGTTGCCGGCGCTTTCATCCCAAGCCGCGATCGGCTTACCCCAGTCCTCGCTCAAGTCGTGCCAGGTTGGGTTGTGACGCTCAATCAGCGTGATTTTCTTTGCGCGCGACCAGCGCTTCAGCTGCTTTTCGCGAGCTATCGCGTGGTGCACATCGTCGTGCGCTTCCAGGTACACCAGCCTGTTGCAGTTGTATTGGCTGGAAAAACCTTCGAAGGTGCCGCCTTTATGTTGCTTTATTCGCCGCTCGATTGCCGAAGTGATGCCGATGTAGAGCGTATGACTTCGGCTTGCCATAATGTAAACGTGATAACGGGGTTCACGCATGGTTGTCGCAGCGGCACTCGCAAACGCAGGTCTCTCCACTGCGCTTCGCTCCGGTCGAGATGACATATGGTTGCTATGTCAGATGGTGGTCGGCAATACCTCGTTGGCGCTATACCGACGGACCACGATCGTTTGCTGCGGATAAATTTTCCGGCACTCGCAAAACGCAGATCTCTCCACTGCGCTTCGCTCCGGTCGAGATGACAACGGTCTTGGGTAGCGCCCCATGACCGTTGTCTACAGCATTGCCCTTTGCACAAGGGCGCTGAGCGCCCTTGTCTTTGCTGGCGCTACCGATCAATTTGCCCGAGCACGATATCGATGCTGCCGATGACGGCAACCACATCGGCGATCTGGCGGCCTTTGCACATGGTCTCCAAGGCTTGGAGGGTCGCGAAGTCCGGGTTGCGCATGTGGACGCGGTAGGGCTTCGCGGTGCCGTCGGAGACCACGTAGTAGTTCATCATGCCGTGCGGGTTCTCGATGGAACTGGTGACCTCGCCGGCGGGAACCTGGAAACCTTCGGTGACGATTTTGAAGTGGTGGATGAGCGATTCCATCTCCGTCTTCATCTTTTCGCGGTTGGGCAAGATGATCTTGGGCGCGTCGGCGGTGATGGGGCCTTCGGGGAGGCCGTCGAGTGCCTGCAGACAGATCTTGACGGACTCACGCATCTCCTGCATGCGCAACACGTAGCGCGCCCAAACGTCGCACTCGTTAGAGACAGGGACGTTGAACTGGAACTTCTCGTAGCTGGAGTACGGCATGTCGCGGCGGACGTCGAAGTCGATGCCAGAGGCGCGCATGGGCGGGCCGGTGACGCCGAGCGCGACCGCGTCTTCGGGCGACAGATGGCCGACGCCCTTGAGGCGACCCTGCCAGATGGGGTTGCCGGTGAGTAGGCCTTCGTACTCGTCGATGCTGCCGGGCATGTCCTTGAGGAATTGGCGAATCTTGGCAACCAGATCGAGCGGCATCTCCATCGACAGACCGCCGATGCGAATGTAGCTGGTCATCATGCGCTGGCCGCTCACAGCTTCGAAGATGCGGAGAAGCTGTTCGCGCTCGCGGAAGCAGTACAGGAAGACGGTCATGGCGCCGATGTCGAGCGCGTGGGTGCCGAGCCAGACAAGGTGCGAGTTCAGCCGCATCAGCTCCATGAAGAGCACGCGGATCCACTGCGCGCGGGGCGGGATCTCGAGCTGGAGCAGCTTCTCGACCGCAAGCGCGTAGGCGAGATTGTTCGACATCGGCGAAAGGTAATCGATGCGGTCGGTGAGCGGCGTCACCTGGGCGTAGAACTTGGCCTCGCAGGTTTTCTCGATGCCGGTGTGGAGGTAGCCGATATCCGGGGCGAGCGAGACGACCTGTTCGCCGTCGACTTCGAGCACCAGGCGCAGCACGCCGTGCGTGGACGGGTGCTGCGGGCCCATGTTGAGAACCATGGTCTGGTCGGCGATGGGGTCGCTGCCGTGATGACGTCGCTCGGCATCAGCGACGACGTCTTCCACCCCAGGAACGGGATTCGGCGCGGGTGCGAGGACGTCCGAGGCGGAGCGCACGGGCGCAAGCGTGGCGCCGGTGACGAGGCCCGCGGGCTTGAGGTTCGCGTTGGCGCTGTGAATCTCTTGTTCTGTAGGTTCTGCGACGAGGCTCACGGGAATCTCCTAAAGGTGTGACGCTGCGGCGAGGGTTGTGGCGTGTGGCTTTGTTGGCGTCGTTAAGGGGACAGCAGGTTCCCCGTTCGGGGAATGACAACAAGAAAGGCGAGAGCGAAAAGAAAGGCAAAAGCGAAAACAAGGCGAGAGCGAGAAGTAAGGCAAAAGCGAAAGAAAGGCAAGGGCGAGAAGCAGATTCATGCAAAAAGGAAAGGCAAGCGCTTTTCCACCGAGCACCGAGAACCAACCACTGAGCACACTCTTAGCGGTAGCCCTCCACGGGGTAGTCCTTGCGGAGCGGGTGGCCGTTCCAGTTGTCGGGCATCATGATGCGGGTGAGGCGCGGGTGGCCGGCGAAGGTGATGCCGAAGAGGTCGAAGACTTCGCGCTCGTAGAAGTTGGCCGAGGGCCAGACGCCGGTGATGGAATCGATGGTCGGGTTATCGCTGGGCAGGCGCGCGATGAGGCGAATGCGCTGCTTCAGCCGGTGCGACAGCAACGAGTAGCTCACCTGAAAGCGCGGCTCAGAGGGGTACCAGTCGACCGCGGTGCAATCTTCGAAGAAGTTGTAGCCGGCATCCTTGGCGGCGGTCACCGCGGCGACAATCGTCTCCGGTGCAACAGTGAGCGTGAGCTCCTGGCGATCCCATTTGGCGTCGGTGATGAAGCTTCGGAGAGCATCGAGCGTACCGGCGAAGACGGGGTGTGTGGCGAGGGCTTCGCGAACGGCGTCATGGCCGAAGGCGGCTTGCGGCGTGGCGGCGGTGACACTGGTGTCGTTGGATTCAGGCATGGCTACTGACCTTTGAGGTTTGGCTGAAGGTGCAAACAGCGGGTTCCCCGTTCGGGGAATGACAAGTAAAAAATGAGGAAATGCGGGTGCCCTGTGGGAATGAGAGAAACAAGTTACAGGTCAGCCTTGTCGTTGACAAAGTTGAGGATGCCTTTCTTCCACACGTAGAACAGGCCGACGGCGACAAAGCCTAGATACACAACCATCTCCCAGAAGCCGAAAAGGCGGGAGCCGGTGATGGCCGGCAGGCGGCGATAGATCACCGCCCAGGGCAGCATAAAGACGGCCTCGACGTCGAACAGGATGAACAGCATCGCAACCATGTAAAAGCGGACGGAGAAGCGTCCACGGGCATCGCCGATCGGGTCCATGCCGCACTCATACGCGCCGAGTTTGTTGCGATTACGCCGGTGCTTGCCGATAAAGAATGACCCGGCGACCATACCGCCGGCCATGCCCACGGCGACGATGACCTGGAACGCCAGCGGGATGTACTGCCAAAGATAGGGATTGGTGTGCATGCGCCCTCAAAGTTGAGGGTAGGAGTGGGTCGCGGCGGTGTCAAGGCGAGGGCGCCATCCGCCTTTTTCGTGGTCAGGGTTTGTTCACAGGGTGCGAAACGGGCAGGTGACCGCTCATGGACGGACGGCCTGGGGCTGTGGTCGGTCACTCCTGCGGCGTTTTGTCAGGTTGCGCCGGCTTGGGCTTGCCGAGCCCGAGGAGTTTCTGGAAGCCGTTACGATGCTTGACCTCGGGGGCGGGCTGGTCCGGGCTGTAGTCCTGATGCTCGTACGGGCTTGCCGGGCGAGCTTGATTTGGATTAGTCGGCGTACTGGTGTACGGCGACGTGGGTGGGCGGTTCGTGTTGTACGGGGT
>CAXTRU010000272.1:3891-5212 GCA_964246665.1 uncultured Acidobacteriaceae bacterium | reverse complement strand
ACTTTCTCGGCCATCGTGCCCGCGCCGCCGGAGGTGGAGGAGTACCTGATTACGGGCTTTCTGCGGCGCAAAGCCGTTGAGTTGGTGCAGTGCGAGACGGTGGATCTGCAGGTGCCGGCGCACAGCGAGATTGTGCTGGAAGGCTATGTGGAGCTTGGCGAGCTGCGGCCTGAGGGACCGTTTGGCGACCACACGGGCTTTTACACCATGCAGGAGGAGTACCCGGTCTTTCACATCACCTGCATCACGCATCGCAAGGACCCGATTTACTCGGCGACGGTGGTGGGCAAGCCGCCGATGGAAGATGCGTGGATTGCGAAGGCGATTGAGCGGATCTTCTTGCCGCTGATGCGGCTGACGATGCCGGAGATTGTGGATGTGAACCTGCCGCCGGAGGGCGTGGCGCACAACCTGATGATTGTGTCGATCCGGAAGAGTTACCCGGGCCAGGCGCGCAAGGTGATGAACGGCATCTGGGCGCTGGGGCAGGCGATGTTTACCAAGTGCATTGTTGTGGTCGATGAAGACTGCGATGTGCAGGACGTGGGCGAGGTGACCTTGCGCGTGGCCAACAATATCGACCCGGAGCGGGATATCCAGTTCACGCTGGGGCCGTTGGATTCGCTCGATCATGCGTCGCGGTTGCCGAACTTTGGCAGCAAGATGGGGATTGATGCGACGCGGAAGTGGGCGGCGGAGGGGTTTAACAGACCCTGGCCGCAGATGCTGCGCATGCCGGATGAGGTGAAGAAGCGGGTCGAGGGTATCTGCAAAGACTTGGGACTTGCTGAGTGAGTCTGAACTCCGGCCTGCAGGACTAAAGGTTCGGCGAAACCTGCCGATATACACTTCTGAAGGCGCGTGTGTGTTGGTAGGCGCAGGGAGAGCTTGGGTTGGCAAAAGCTGAGATCGGGATTATTGGCGGGAGCGGTTTGTATGCCATGCCAGGGTTGACGGATGTGCGGGAAGAGCGGGTGGAGACGCCGTTCGGTGAGCCTAGCGAGGTATTTGTGCTGGGAACGCTGGAAGGGCGCAGCGTTGCGTTTCTGGCGCGGCATGGCAAGGGACATCGCATCCTGCCGAGTGAGCTGAACTTCAAGGCCAATATTTACGCGATGAAGGCGCTGGGGGTGACGAGCATCCTGAGCGTGAGTGCGGTGGGCAGCCTGAAGGAAGAGCACAAACCGACAGATTTTGTGATCCCCGATCAGTTTATTGATCGCACGTTTGACCGCAGCGCTACGTTCTTCGGTGAGGGCGTGGTGGGGCATGTGGCGTTTGGCGACCCGGTGTGCAAGGTAGCGGCGCAGGCGTTCGAAAG
>CAXTRU010000272.1:0-3881 GCA_964246665.1 uncultured Acidobacteriaceae bacterium | reverse complement strand
CCTGCGAAGAGGTCGGCGTGGTCGGCAAGCTGGGTGGAACGTACGTCTGCATGGAAGGGCCGCAGTTTTCGACGCGTGCGGAGTCGAAGCTGTACCGCAGCTGGGGTGCGGACGTGATTGGCATGACGAATCTGCAGGAAGCCAAGCTGGCGCGTGAGGCGGAGATTAGCTATGCGACGTTGGCGATGGTGACGGACTACGATTGCTGGTTCGAGGGGCATGATGACGTGACCGTGGACCAGGTGGTCGCAGTGATGCACCAGAATTCCGAGAACGCGCAAAAGGTGGTGAGGGCTGCGGTGCGCCTGATGCCAACGGACCTGAGTGATGCGCCGGCGCAGAGTGCAGCGAAGTTTGCGATGATGACTGACCGGAAGGTGATTCCGGAGGTGACCAAGCGCAAGTTGGATGTGTTGTTTGGGAAGTATTGGTGAAGCAGTTAGGAGTGAAGAGATAGGAGTTACGGTGCGGGGTGTCGCGTTCTGGATGATCCCGCGAACAGCAGGTTCCCTGCGGGAATGACAACAAGAAATGCAACAGCAAAAACGCAGCTCCCTTAAGGGATGGCAGTAGAAAGACGATTGGCGGATGGCGATTCTGGTTGTGGGTTCGGTGGCGTTCGATACGTTGGAGACGCCGAGTGGGAAGCGGGAACGGGTGTTAGGTGGAGCGGCGACGCACTTCGCGTTGGCCGCAAGCTTCTTTACGGATGTGCGCGTGGTGGGCGTTGTCGGCGAAGACTTCGGGCCGGAGCATGAGCGTGTGCTGACCGATAAGGGTGTGGACACGCGGGGGGTGGAACGTGCGGCGGGGAAGAGCTTTCATTGGACCGGCAACTACCTGACGGACCTGAACGAAGCGACGACGTTGGCGACGGATCTGAATGTCTTTGCGACGTTTGAGCCAAAGATTCCGGAGGCGTACAAGGATTCGGAGTATCTGTTTCTGGCCAACATCGACCCGGTGCTGCAGCTGCGTGTGCGGCAGGCCATGCCGGACGTGAAGATGGTCGCTGGTGACACGATGAACTACTGGATCAACGCGCACCGCGAGAACTTACTGCCTGTTCTGCGCGAGCTGGATGTGCTGATCATCAACGACAAGGAAACGCGATTGCTGACCGGCGAGACGAATGGCCTGAAGGCCGCGCAGAAGGTCTTGGAGCTTGGGCCGAAGTCGCTGGTGGTGAAGTACGGCGAGCATGGATCGGGCGCGTTCTTTACGCCGGAAGTGTTTCGCTCGCGCGATGTATGCAAGCTGTTTCGTGCACCGGCGACGCCGCAGGAAGAGGTCGTGGACCCGACCGGCGCGGGAGATTCGTTCGCGGGTGGGTTTTACGGCTACATCGCGTCGCGGGGTGAGCTGACGCCCGAGGTGTTCCGGACGGCGATGTTTTATGGCTGCGTGATGGGCTCGCTGAATGTGGAGGACTTTGGGACGGAGCGCGTTCAGCGAACAACACGGGCGGAGATCGAGGAGCGGTTCCAGGCGTTGAAGGAGTTGACGCACCTTTCGTGATCGGTTTGGCGAGCGTCCTAACAGCAGGCGTCCTGCGGGCATGAAAACAAAAAAAGCAACAGCAACGGCTGACGCTACGGACGCGAAGGTTCGCAAAGGTTCGCCACGGGTGCCGCAGGCGTCGCGGGAGCGCGGCACGATGTGGGTGCCGGGTGACCCTGAGGCGGTGCGTCCGTTGGTGCGCGGCGAGGGTATGCCGGTCTTTGTGGCAGCGGTTTTCTTGGCCCTGATTGCGTTGACCATTTGCTATCGCCATGGGTACACGCTGCTGTATGGCGACGCGGTGGCGCATCTGGGCAATGCGCGACGAATTCTTGATTCGCACTACCCGGGGTTGTCGCAACTGGGTGGCGTGTGGCTGCCGTTGCCGCACCTGCTGATGCTGCCGTTCATCAGCAACATGAACATGTGGCAATCGGGGCTGGCTGCAGCGCCGATGTCGATGATCAGCTTTGCCGCGAGCGTAGTTGGCGTGTGGCGTCTGGGACGGCGGATGATGCGGCTGCGCTGGGCACTGATGGCGACCACCTTGTACGCCCTGAACCCGAACCTGCTATACCTGGCCACCACGGCGCTGACCGAGGCGTTGTTTCTGGCGCTCTTCGTGTGGTCGGTGGTGGGCGTGGTGGAGTGTGTGGCGGCGCTGCGTGCGGCCAACGCCGCCCTGGCTGGCCGGCGCATGGTGTTTACGGGCGTCATGGTGCTGTTGGAGGTCTTCACGCGTTATGACGGCTGGGTGATGGGCGCGGCGGCGTGGTGCTGTGTCGCGTGGGCGGTGTGGCGCTCCACCGTAGACGTTCGCCGTCGCGTGTTGCCGAGTTTTGCCGTCTTCACGCTGCTGTGCGTTGTGGGGCCGATGCTGTGGTTTTGGTACAACGCGCACTTTGATGGCGACTGGCTGGACTTTATGCGCGGGCCGTACTCGGCCAAGGCGATCGAGCGCAAGACGTCGCATCCCGGGCAGCATTATCCGGGTTGGCACAACCCGGTGCTGGCGCTGGTGTACTTTACGCGTGCGGCGCAGGTGAATGCGGCTGTGTGGGAGTTCGGCTTTGGGTTAATGGGGGCTGCGCTGTATGGAGTGTGGCTTTCCTGGCGGCGGTCGTCCAACTCTTCTGAGCGCTCGACCAAAAATGCGAGTGAAGTGGTCATCGCCACGCAATCTGCGCAAGCAGTTCCTACGCGGACATCAGTTGGGGCCTGGAGTCGTGCGGAGTGGATGACGATGCTGCTGTGGGCGCCGTTGCCGTTCTATGTGTATTCGGTGGCCTATGGAGCTGTGCCGATCTTTATTCCGCAGCTGGCGCCGCATGCCTTTTACAACGCGCGCTACGGGATGGAGTTGCTACCGGCTTTGTGCCTCTACCCGGCGTTGGCGGCGGAGCGGCTGGAGCTTTGGTTGCGTGCCGGGACGGCAAACTGGCAGCGTGTGGGAGCGCGCTTCTGGCAGACTGCGGCGATGGTGCTTTGCGTGCTGAACTCGTTGCTGATGATGGCCGGATTTGGGTCGGCGGGCTTTTCGCGCAGCCATGCGGTGCATCAGCGGCAAGTGCTGGAGGCATTCAAGGGTGGCTATCTCCCGGCGGCGCGGCGTTGGTCGTATCCCCTGGTGTTGCAGGAAGGCCTGGTGAACGCGCAGACGCGCGTGCCGTTTGAGCAGAGCCTGGCGCGGGCGCTGCAAACGCTGCCGCAGGATGAGCCTGTGCTGATGAGCGTGACGGCGCATGTGGGTGCCGTTCAGGATGCGGGCCGGACGCTGAAGTCGATGGTGAGCGAAGGCGACGAGAAGGCGTGGGACGCGGCGCTGGCCGATCCGGCACACCATGCGGCCTTTGTCATCGCGATGGAGGGCGACCCTGTGGCCAAGGCGGTGGCTGAGCATCCGCAGGGGTTGGCGGAGATGGAGGTGATTCGCTCCAGCGGACAGCCGATGACGCGGATGTATCAGTCGGCGATGTGGAAGCCTTAGGGATTGCTGGTGGTTGGTGGCTGGTGCTCGGTGCTCGGTGCTCGGCGCTTGAGGCGCAGGTGCAATGACTGTTTGGGAAATACTAGAGGGCTTGTCCATCCTCAACGAGGTAACGCCATGAGCCAATCTTTGTCGAAGCGGTCTCTGCGTACCATGGCAGATGCGGAGAACAACATCGCGGAGCAGGAGGCTGCTAAAGCGGAAGCGCTGTTCGTTGAAGCAGCGAAATTGCAGGAGCGAGGTGCGCTGGAAGACGCTCATGAAGTTCTTCTGAAAGCTGCAGCTCTTGGCCATACCGGAGCTCAGGTGACATTAGGAAATAACTTCTCTTCGGGTTCAGGAGTAGGTGAGTCAGAAGAACAGGCGGCTTACTGGTATAGGCGCGCTTACAGAG
>CAXTRU010000271.1:0-5241 GCA_964246665.1 uncultured Acidobacteriaceae bacterium | reverse complement strand
TCTCCACTGCGCGGCTTTGCCGCTCCGGTCGAGATGACAGGTTCGCGAGGGTAGACATTAGCTCGCCGGTGCAGGCAGCTTTTCGACGTTGATGTAGAAGTGGTCGGTGTCGATGGTGAAGTCCTTGAGCTGACCGGTGAGCGGAGTGGACTGCCATGAGGTGGTGGGGGTAAGGAGGGTCCAGCGCTGTGGGTCGCCGGCATTGACGGGCATGGTAAAACCGGGTTCGTCTGCCTTCCAGCGGTACTGGATGGATTTGCCGTCGGCAGTGGGCCGGAGTTCCAGCGTTGGCAGGGCAGCGTGACGCAGGTACTCGTTGAAGAAGGGCGTGAGGTTGAGGCGGGTGCGCTCGTTCCACCAGGCGACGACCTGGTCCGTGGTGATGGTCTGGTACTTGAAGTGCTGGTAGAAATCGTGGATGTCGGCGAACCACTTGGGGTCGTTGTTGATGATGCTGCGCAGGGTGTTGATCATCAGTGCACCCTTGAAGTACTGGTCTTGCGGGGGCTCGGCGTTGGTGTTGTAGGGCGGGATGATGGGGCGCTGATTCTTGACCTTGGGCTTCAGGCCGCTGGTGTAGCGAAGGGCGTCGGCCTTACCGAAGCGGTACTCGACGTAGAGAGTTTCGAGGTAGGTGGTCCAGCCTTCGTGGATCCACATGTCGGCGCGGTCCTGCGCGGTGATGGCGTTGCCGAACCACTCGTGGCCGCTCTCGTGGATGATGATGAAGTCGAACTTGAGGCTGATGCCGACGCCGGTCCAGTCGCGGCCGTAGTAGCCGTTGGCGAAGTGGTTGCCGTAGGCGACGGCGGACTGGTGCTCCATGCCGGCGTAGGGGACCTCGATGAGCTTATAGCCGTCCTTATCGAAGGGGTACTCGCCGAAGTAGTGCTCGTAGGCATCGAGCATCTCGGGGACTTGCTGGAACTGGGACTTGGCTTTGTCGAGGTCTTCGGGGAGCGCGTAGAAGTCCAGCGTCGTTTCGCCGTGTTTGGGGCCGGTGAAGTGCTGGTAGTTGCCGATGTTGAGCGCGACGTCGTAGTTGTTGATGGGGTAGTGGACGTGCCAGCGCCACTCGGTGTAGCCGTCGCCGAGGTTCTGGGAGCCTTCGAAGCGGCCGTTGCTGATATCGGTGAGGCCGTCCGGGACCTGGATGGCGAGGGTCATGCCTTCCTGCGGCTCGTCCCGCCACTGGTCCTTGTTCGGCCACCAGGTGCTGGCGCCCTCTTCCTCGCAGGCGGTGGTGATCCAGGGCTTGCCGGCTGCGTCGTGGTCGAAGGTGAAGCAGCCGAAGCGGCCTTGCTTCACGGGGTGGCCTGAGTAGGCGACATCGACGGAGTAGATCTGGTCCTTGTGGAGGGTTTCGGGGAAGTCGATGGTGATGGCGCGTTCGTCGCGGGTGTACTTGAGGGGGCGCTGGTTAAGGGTGATGCTGTCGAGGGTGAGCTCGGGGGTGAGGTCGAGCTGGATGCGGTTGGCATCGGCGAGCATGCGGAAGCGGACGGTGTTGGTGCCCTTGATGAAGTGGGCATCGGGGTCCACGCGGAGCTTTAGGGCGTAGCTGAGGAGGTCGTTGTTGGCGCGGTTGGGGCCGTAGGCACCGCGGAGCAGGTCGTCGTTGGTGGGTGGCTTGAGAGTGTCCAGCTTCTGGACGCGTTGCTGATCGGGCTGGGAGCCTGGGGTTGTGGTGGCGGTTTGGGCACTGGTTTGGGCCTGGGCTACGGCGGTGAGCAGGACGGCGAGTAGCACTACACCCTGGGGGTATCTATGGTTCAAAGTACGTTTGAGTAAGGACTTAGGTCCGGACTTTGGGGCCGGTCGCTCCTGGAAGATCGGAGATCGGTCTGGGTTGCCCATAGGGCGAGTTTACTGGTTTGGATCGGAATTGTAGGCAAGGCTGGAGGTATTTGCTTTTGTTGCCACTGGGCGTTGTTGGAAGCCATTGCACGACCGTGTCAGGGAGGCGAACAGCAGGTTCCCCGTTCGGGGAATGACAAACAAGAAAGGCAACGGCGAGCAGCAGGTTCCTCGTTCGGGGAATGACAAAGAAAGAGAGGCAAAGGCGAGAACTAGGTTCCGTGTGCGGGGAGTGACAAAGAAAGAGAGGCAACGGCGAGCAGCAGGTTCCCCGTGCGGGGAGTGACAAAGAAAGAGAGGCACAGGCGAGCAGCGGGTTCCCTGTGTGGGGAATGACAAGGAACGAGAGGCACAGGCGCGCAGCGGGTTCGTCGTGCGGGAGTGACAAAGAAGGAGAGGCGAAGGCGAGAGCGGAGGGAGGAAGGGAGGGCGGCCGAGGGCCGCCCTTTCGTGGTGTTGTGTTGGAAAAGATATGCCTGGGCGTGGCCTTCGCCGAAGCCGGTTTTGCGGGTGCCCTCGGGTTTGAGCACCTTTTGGGTGTCGTCCGGGGTGCCGTTTTCGGCGGCGGCGAGGGCGCTCTTCATTGGGGGCAGGTCCTTGCCGGCGATGATGAGCTGGATTTCGGAGGCGTCCAGAGTTTCACGCTCGAGCAGGGCTTGCGCCATGCGGTGCATGATGTCCTGGTTGGACTCGAGGATGGTGTAGGCCGACTTGTAGGCGGCGTCCACGAAGCCACGAACCTCCGCATCGATCTGCTGGGCGGTGTCGTCGGAGAAGTCGCGGGACTGGCCGATGTCGCGACCCAGGAAGACCTCCTGTTCCTTCTTGCCGAAGGTCATGGGACCGAGCCGGCTCATGCCGAACTCGCAAACCATGCGGCGGGCGAGGTCAGTGGCGCGCTCGATGTCGTTTCCGGCGCCGGTGGTCATCTTCTTGAGGAAGATTTCCTCGGCGCAGCGGCCGCCCATCATCATGGCAAGGCGGGACTCAAGATAGTCCTTGGTGACGGTGTGCTGATCTTCCTCGGGGAGGTAGACCGTGACGCCGAGGGCCATGCCGCGCGGGATGATCGTGACCTTGTGCAGCGGGTCAGAGTGCTCGCGCAGGGCGGAGACCAGGGTGTGGCCGGCTTCGTGGTAAGCCGTGATCTTGAGCTCATCGGGGCTACGCAACATGCTCTTGCGCTCGGCACCCATGAGGACCTTATCCTTGGCCACCTCGAAGTCGAACATGTGGACCGCCTTGCGGTTAAAGCGCGCTGCGGTGAGGGCAGCCTCATTCACCATGTTGGCGAGGTCGGCGCCGGAGAAGCCCGGTGTGCCACGCGCCAGCACGTTGAGGTTGACGTCCTCGGCCATGGGGACCTTCTTGGCGTGAACCTTGAGAACCTCTTCACGGCCACGGATGTCCGGGCGGTCAACGACGACGCGGCGATCGAAGCGGCCAGGACGAAGCAGGGCCGGATCGAGTACATCCGGGCGGTTGGTGGCGGCGATCAGAATGACGCCGTCGTTCGATTCAAAGCCGTCCATCTCGACCAGGAGCTGGTTGAGTGTCTGCTCACGCTCGTCGTGTCCACCGCCGAGACCAGCGCCACGGTGGCGGCCGACAGCGTCGATTTCATCGATGAAGATGATGCAGGGAGCGTTCTTCTTTCCCTGCTCGAAGAGGTCGCGAACGCGGCTGGCACCGACGCCGACGAACATTTCAACGAAGTCTGAGCCGGAGATGGAGAAGAAGGGAACGTTGGCTTCACCGGCCACGGCGCGAGCGAGCAGGGTCTTGCCGGTGCCCGGAGGCCCGACCATCAGAACACCCTTGGGGATACGGCCGCCGAGCTTCTGGAACTTCTGGGCTTCGCGAAGGAACTCGATGATCTCCTTGAGTTCTTCCTTGGCCTCATTGACGCCGGCGACGTCCTTGAAGGTGACCTTTTTCTGCTGCATGCTGAGCAGGCGGGCGCGGTTCTTGCCGAAGCTGAGCGCCTTGTTTCCGCCGGACTGCATTTGCCGCATCATGAATAGGAAGAGCGCCAGGATGACCAGAATGGGCGCGACCTGCAGCAACAGGCCAAACCACACATTGCCCTGCGGATCCTTGAGCTCGACTGAGACGCCGTGCGCGATGAGGTCCTTGTAGAGATCAGGGTAGTTGGCAGGAATGGTGGTGGTGTAGGTTTCCTTGCCGTCCTTAAACTTGCCCGTGGCCTCGGTACCGGAGATGGTGACGTTGGCGATCTTGCCCATCTCGGCATCGCTCTGGAACTCACTCAGAGGAAGTGTGCGGTTGTGCCCCGCGTTCATATTTTTGAGCACAAAATTCCAGCCGATGAGCAGGCAGGCCACCGCCACTACCCAGATCAGCAATTGTTTGACCGTTGAGTTCAATCTGCGTCCTCGATTCCTTGGGTCCCGAACCTCTGTACCACGCCGTCTTGCGCAGACACATCGCAGACGGGCTCAGGAGCCCATCACCGATTAGACGACGATCGAGGAGATAAGGTGCGGGCTCCGGCGACGGCCGTTTCACCCCTGACGGCGGGTAATGCCTCTGATTCTAACTCCGCCGAACGCACTTGCGGGTTCGCTATTTCGACACCGCGGTCTACACCTTTTACGGGATACGCGGTGAGGGTGTCCGAGCTGCGTCGCGAGCAAGCCGTAGTTCGCGGAGGGAGCGTTCCGCTCGCAAACCGTTGCCGAGATCGAGACGGGCGCCGTTGCGGCTGGTGAGGCCGGGAAGGCTGAGGAGGCCGGCGAGGGCGAGCAGCCTGGCGGTTTCCTCGGCATTCAACCGGCAACCGAGATCGGCGGCCGCGGCGCGCACGAGGCGGCGGCGGAGGGCCGGGGGCTGCGCGCGAAGGCGTTCGATCTCGATGGCGGACGTTTGCTCGCCGAAAACGGTGCTGACGGCGCGGCCGCCGCCACGGACGGGCTTGCCGGGGAGGATGAGGCCGGGGAGGGCGCGGGCGACTTCGGCCTGCCAGAAAGCGTGGTCTTCGCGGGCGAGCTCGGCGGTGCGGGCGAGGGTTTCGGCGATGGCTGGGTTGAACGAGCGCAGCAGCGGCATGAGCTGGTGGCGGACGCGGTTGCGGGTGAGGGTGAGGTCGGCGTTGGAGGCGTCTTCGCGCCAGGGCTGGTGGCGCTCGCGGAGGAAGCGTTCGATTTCGGTGCGCGGTGTGGTGAGGAGAGGGCGGAGGATAGTGGGGGGGTGGTGCTCGGTGCTCGGTGCCTGGTGAATTGATTTGGCCGAAGCGCTTGGTGTGCCCGGGAAACGCGGATCCCCTTCAGGGATGACAACCAGAGGAGCGATGCCGGCGAGACCTTCGGTCCAGGCGCCGCGCAGGAGCTTCATGAGGACGGTTTCGGCCTGGTCGTCGAGGGG
>CAXTRU010000270.1:0-5241 GCA_964246665.1 uncultured Acidobacteriaceae bacterium | reverse complement strand
TGATTTCCAGCACGTCGTTCAGCTTGCGAAAGGCAGCCGGTCCATACATAGGGTCGTAACCCTGGCTTCGATCCCACTGTAGCACGACGGACCATGACGGGCCTGTCTGCGCCCGCACATCAAGTGAAATCCCGGCTATGGCGACGAGCCGCCGGAGGTCGTGGGTCCAAAGCTCAGCCCGTTCATCTTTGTCGGGCCATCGATTAAGCCCTTCGCGACGCATGATGTAGGCCTTCAATGCCGCTTCCACCGCAAAGCCGACGTGACCGTAAGCCATTGCGGCCGCCTCACGATCCTCGCACAGAGCGCGCGCCGAGATCTCGTGCTGACGCACGAGCTGAAGCCACTCCGCTACGCACTGCGGGTTCATCGCAGCCTCGGATTGCATGAAGGCGCGAGCTGTGTCGAGACGCGGGTAGCGGTCGTGACCTGACCGTTGGGCCCGCGTGCCTGAGGTCTACACCGCCGAGGCCGCCAAGAGGCTCCTGCGGGCACCTAGGCGTTCTCGCCCCCGTACTCCACCGGCTCGCTTTTCGAATTGTCCGGCGACACGAAGGTGACCAAAAACTTCGGCGGCGGCCCCTTCTCGTCTTCACGCAACACCTTCTCCGCGCGCACGAAGTGAGGAGAACACGTGTTGAAGATCGTCTCACCGCTCGGCTGGGTCAGCTTCAAAAGCGGTGCACTCCAGTCTGCCACGCGGAAGGTCGAGTAGGTCTCGACCGATCCTTCCGACGTATCTTCAAGCCAGACAATCCGGTAGTCTCGGCCCACCTCAAACATCGCCACAGTCTCCCCAATCTTCGCCAAATCGCCAGTGGCGGCTCCCGGCCTTTGTCGCCAAAATCCACGACTCCGGCTGCACGCCGTTCACGATCGCCTTCACTCCTTGGACGAAGAGCGCACCATCTTCGATGCCGTTCACGGTGTTGTACTCGGCAGACGGCAGATGCCACGCTTGTCCCTTGTCATCTGTGATCGTTCGGCTAAAGCCTGCATTAGCCATGCGTATGTGAAGCGTCTCGTACTCCGCCTCTGACGCGCCATGCATCTCCACGCGGACAGTGTATGCGGCCATCGCAAGCCTCCAAGTTGCAGACCAGCCTACGTCTAGTTCTCCAGCCAGCGCAAATGGTCCACAGATGCGCGCACACGCGCCGCTCCGCCACCGATGGGGCTAGCCGCGGCAACGGAACGCGGCGGGCCCATGAACCGGGGCAAAGCTTCGCAACCGTAGGCGACGTGTGGGTTATGCTGAATGGAGTGCTCGGTCATATACCGGGCTGCCAGTTCGGCAGGCAGCTCTATCACAGCCTTAGCTGCGCCCACAGCGGAAGATTGAACAGATTAGACAGGCGCGTGGGGCCTATGATGGCGATAACCGCGATTGCAACAACCAAGCCAACGGCGACATAAAGCGACAGCGGAATCTTGTCTCGAACCGTCGAGAACCGCTTCTGTTCATCAACCCAGTCGATCTGCATCTGCCAGAAGAACTTGTAGTGTGCGTACCAATCACTCAAGAATATCTGCTTGCTAATGCTGACATCATAGTAGCGGTTCTCAATGTCTTTAAGCGTTGCTGCTGCCGCACTAAGGTCCGCGCCTCCTTGAACGCCACGGTAGAGATCTCGCAGCTCATTAAACATGACCGTGAGCCTTATACCCGCCCGTTCGAAGTTATCCTTTTCAGCTTCATAGGCCGTGACGTAGAGCCCAGTAACACCCACGACGGCGAGAAACGCGGACGGTATCTTAGCGGCGAGTTGGTCGAAGGCGAGTCCAAGGATGCCAACGGCGAGCGACGCGAAGGTGATCCAACCGGGGATCTTACTCACGATATCGAACGTGGCGAAGTGCTTCTTAGCACCGAAGCCGACATTGTACCCCATCTCCGCGATACTTTTCAGGAGCCCATCCTTGGTCACTGCTCGTTCTCCGAGATGGGCACGTGGATGCGGTCGGTCGCGATTACCACACCGTCCTGCACCGCGTAGCACTCGACCACGTGATCGCCGCGGAAGTTCGTGCTTTCGGTCTTCTCATACTGGCCGGCGTCCGCCTCGATTTGCCCTCTGATCTTATCCCGTTTTACCGCCTCCGGCCCACGGTTCAACACTTTCCAATACAGGCCATATTTGTCCTCGATGTCGGTATCTGCGACGTAGAACTCCAGCGTCTTCAGTGGGAGCAGCTTGAGGTGAAGCTGCAAGAGGTCCCGAAGGAGGCGGGTCTGAAAGCCGCGCTGAATGACCCGGCATTCCAGGGTGATGTTGTTCCGGATGTCGACGGGGAACTTGTCTTCGATGAACTGCTCAGTGTCCTTCGCTGGGTATCCCGCCTCTGTGACGAATGCCTTCTCGACGATCTCGGTCTTCGGGAAGAAACGGCCATACACCTTACGCCAGTGGCCATCTTCCTTGTCTGTGCCGGCTGCACCTATTGCGTCTACGCAGTGGTTGTAGGCCTTCTTCGCCTTCTTCTGGAAGCGCTTCTTCACTTTCACATGCTGCTTGCTGCCAAGCGCGGCGTAACGGTCTTGGTTAGGCTGAGCGGCGAGATACGCGAAGAAGTCGCGGCTCATATAATCGTAGTAGAGGTAGCTACGGGTATCATACTCGTCGGTAGATTGAAGGAAATTGTGGGCCAAAGTGTCGATAAGGAGCCCACCCATTCCCGCGCCGTGCTTGTTCTTCCAGGCGCGCGCCATCTTGCAGAGACGACGCAGGTTTTTATTCTTCTGCAAGTCGAACTCCGACATCGCCGCAATTTCTTCGCGTGGCTTCGTGGCCTTCCATGCGCCGCCGGCATAGGTGTCTGGATACGTGAAGCTGCCGTCTTCCTCTTCGAAGACTGGCTGAACCTCGACGTGGAATTTCGCGTAGAGGACCCGAACCACCAGCCTGTCGACTTTTACCGCGGTGTTCGGATATCGCGCGATGATTGCGTCGGCTGTGGCTTTTAGAAGTTTATACTGACCGCGTTGGCAGTTGTATTCGTCCCAGCTCCGCGCCGGCATGATGTACACCATATCCAGGTCGGAGATGCCTTTTATCGCCGTCCACCTGCCGTACGAGCCGACCTGCAAGCTGTTCGCTGTTTTGGATACTGTGTCCCGGAATTCCTTGTTCAGAGCAGCGGTGATCTCCCCGTACCTCAGCGAGATGGTGTCTGCGTTGTCGACGGCGATGTTCGACAGGAACGTCTTGAATTTATCGGCAATGCTCATCGCAGTAGCTTCGTTCGATTAGGCTAAGGTGAAGTCACCGGCGACAACCCGTGGCTGTGGATGTAGCTCTGCCGTTTTTCGTTTTCAACCGTTGGCGGCCCGGATGTCATGGCTCCTGTCGCCCCCGCAAGCACGGAGTCGCCCACCTCCGGGAAAGCTCCGTTGGGCAGAGTCTGGTCTCGCGCGCACAAACCGAGTCCGCTGCACCTCTGCATTCGGACATAAGCCGCCGGCGATCGGGCCGGCACCCCCGTCTGATTGTCGCAAAGCTGGAACAACCCGTATGTCGGCTACGGGCGCGGAGCCCGCGTCGGAGCGCGGGGCCAGAACGGCCGACCGCCAGCCGGCGAGCAGACCTTCATGCCGATCGGGTGGGGTGGAAGTCAGACGTATCCTGTCGCAAGCGCGTTTGCCCAATCTAGCCGGTTGTGATCTGCGGCGTACCTGGCCGCGAGCGTCCAGTCATAATCGACCGCGACCAGCTCTGTCCGCCAACCGTCGGGCCTGCGCTCAAGGACGGCATACTGCGCCTGCGGGGTACCGGACTCGACGCGATGAGGATGAGGCTTATCGTCTTCATACGCGGGCAGTCCGACACTTCCCGGGTTGACGATCAGGGGGCCGCCCTCAAGCTGCACCACTTTCGGCAAGTGGGTGTGTCCACAGAGGATGACTTCAGCTTTTACGCCTGCGGCTCGTTGGGCGACTTCCGCAATAGTGGCGGGTCGCAAGCCGTGCTCAGTCACCGTTTCTAAAAAGTACTCAACGTCGCTCCCCGGTGTTCCGTGGACCAGCAATACTTCATCCCACATCAAAAGCGAATTCGGCAGGCTTGTCATCCAGGAGAGCTGATCCTCGCGAAGCAACTCCACTGCGCTTCTATCCGATTGCCCCATTTGGTCGGGCGCGAGCGTGAGTAGCTGGCGCTCATGGTTGCCCTTGATCGTCGGCATGCCGAGCGGCATGAGGCGATCCACGGTCTCTCTGGGGTGTAGAGGTCCTGAGGCGATGTCGCCCAGGTTCACCACCTCGCCGATGCCACGTAGAGAAATGTCAGCCAGCACCGCGTCGAGGGCGGCCACGTTGCCGTGGATGTCTGAGATCGCAGCAAGCTTCATAGCTCAAACTAGCGGCTGACTAGGTTGGCGCAACCCACCTTCCGGCCGCTATAGTCGACCTCTGCCGATCGATCTCGTCCAGGATCTCGCCACCCGGCAATGTCCGCTCCGCGGCGTCGCCGCTGAGTCCGCTTGCCCTTCGGCTCCCGCCATTGGACGCCTAAGGTCAGGCCAGGGGCAACCTTCCCGAATGTCACAAAGCTGGAGCAGGTCTCGCGGCGGCTATGGGCGCGACGTTGCCGGATGCCCGCTCGGTCGAAGCCGTGCCCGGCATCGGATCTCGGGGTAACGCACCGGGGTTGGCCACTCCGCGCCGCTTGCACCTTAGCCGAATCGGCGCTCTCCTCAGAAGTCGTGAAGAGCGCCGGAACGGATAGCACACACAGGCAGGTTGCGGAGGCCGTCGCAGGGGCCGGCGGCTCTACTACATCTAGGCTCGGCCTCAGATTCGATCGGGTTGTCGTCCGGGTTCTGGACCGCCTCACGCTATTTGTCGGCACCGAGGCGCCAGAGAGCCTGACTGTGCTCCTGGCGCTGACCGCGCCCATACGCGCTCCAGGGAAGATGATGGCCGCCCTGGAGCGGGAGGTCGCCGCACTTCTTCAGACTGGCACCACTGGCTGTGCCCGGAGCGTCGTCCTGTACGAGAACCGAGCCGAGCTGCGCCTTGTAGAGCACGGGCCTGATCGACGGCACAAGCTGCTCGGCTTCGTTCACAACCTTGACGTTGAAGCGGCGCAGGTTCTGGACCTCGCGGAGCAATGGGTGCGACCCAACGCCTAGTCTCGTCTTGAAACCCCTCCGAATGTCTGGTTTCCGCACGGACCTGAAGGTCGGCTATGGTTGAGGTTTCCTGGACACCCACCAGGCGCAACGTTGGCTGCTCCCCCGGAG
>CAXTRU010000269.1:0-5256 GCA_964246665.1 uncultured Acidobacteriaceae bacterium | reverse complement strand
TCGCGCGGCTCCTGCTGTGCTGCCTCATGCACATGCGCCAGGAAGCGCTTCATCACCGGCGCGGCGAATGGGTGATACATGAACAAGAGAAGCGGTCCTGCAGGAAAAGCAAAGGTCGTAGCGTCACCGATGCATGCTTCGGCGTGGAGGTGCGGCTGACGCCAGGGTGCGGAGAATTGTTCCAGGTTGCTTTGTGCCACCGTCGCAAGCTCCGGCGACAACTCGACACCCAGCACCTGCCGAAAAGGGAAGCGTAGAGCGAGCAGCATGGCTCGCCCCTTGCCGCACCCAATGTCTACGAACGAGAACCGGGACCACTCGAGATCGAGCCGTTCCATCGCCGAGGTGAACGCGGAAGGCGAGATGCCGTAGTAGCCGGTGGCCCAATACGCAGCATTTTCATCGCGCGGCCGCTCCAGCGCCTCACCCCACACCAGGCCGCCGGTGTCGACGTTATAGGCCACATCGAACGGATGCGGCTTGCTGTTGCCGTTCTCGCGCCCGGGTACAGGTTCGCCTTGCAGCTTCAACTGTAGGCGGTACCAGACTTCTTCCAAGAACCCACGCCATCCGCGGTTGGCAATCCAGTGCCGCGCTCGCCGAAGGTATGCTGTCCGTCCTGCCATCACCCCTCAGATGCAGAGCGCCAGTGCACCACCCTAGTTCACCATTTTCGACCGGCGCGTCATGTAGTCCTGCAGCAGGTAGTTGCCCAGTGTTTGCGGGGTGGTGAAGTAGGCCTTGCCACGGCACATCGCGCTCATCTTCTGCACGAATTGCACGAGTTGGAAGTCGTCCGCGAGCATGAACGTGTTGATCATGATGCCCGCCCGCTTGCAGCGCCCCACCTCTTCCAGTGTCTCCGAGATGACGATGGGATCCAGGCCGAACGCGTTTTTGTAGATGCGCCCGTCTTCCAGGGTCAACGCGGAAGGCTTGCCGTCCGTGATCATCACAATCTGCTTCATGTCCTTACCGGAGGACCGCAGGATGCGCTGCGCGATCCGCAAACCCTCACGCGTATTCGTGTAGTGCGGCCCCACCTTGACCCGCGGCAGCTGCGAGATTGGAATCTCCTCTGCCGAATCGTGGAACAGCACGAGATTTAACTGATCGCCCGGATACTGTGTGCGGATGAGGTGTGCCAGCGCCATGGCGACGCGCTTGGCCGGGGTAAACCGGTCCTCACCGTACAGGATCATCGAGTGCGAGCAATCCAGTAGGACAACCGTGGCGCAGCTGCTTTGGTAATCCGCTTGCTGCACGTGCAGATCGCCGTACTCGAGGTTCAACGTGCCGGAACCGGTGGGCGCACCTTCGCGTGCGAAGACGGAGTTTAAGGTGGCGCCGATGTCCAGGTTGAGGCTGTCGCCAAACTCATACTGCTTGGACGAACCGTTTGTCTCCACGCCCGCGGCCTCGTACAGCGTGTCATGACGGCCCAACGAGCTTTTTCCCAAGGGGCCCAGTAGATCGCGCAGGGCTTTGAACCCGAGGAAATCCATGCCCTTGTCCGTCACTTCGAAGCGCGCATCCTCGGTCTGGCCTTCGCCTTGCTGTCCTTGCCCTTCGGCCGGGTCCTCGGCGTTGAGGAACGCCTCGTCCTTCATGCGCTGGATGATCTTCTCGACGAGTTCCTGCTTGCCTTCTTCGGGCAGCTCTTCGTACTTTTCCTGCGCATCCTCGTCCAGCAGGTCGCCGTTATCCAGCGCCTGCCGCACGGCCTCGCGCAGGTCATCCATGGAGTTGTCGCCCGAGTTTTGGAACTGCGAGTAGGGGTCCTGAAAGCCGGAATCCAGAAAGAAGTCGCTCAGCGCCTCCATCAGATCTTCAAGGTCGAAGCTCGTCGATAAATCTCCGTTGAACTTCGTATAGCGCGTCAGCTTCATTGATTCTGGCCTCTCTTACAGATTAGACCGTTCGGCCCCGCGGAAGTCGCAAACACCCAGCGCACTTGCGGCATCTCAAAACCCGAGACAAAACGGAGCCTGGCAGCACGGTTCGCCGGCATCTTCCCGCACGCCAACCCCTCCCCAGGAGCCCCTTATGAAAGCAGTCGTCTTCCACGATGTCGGCGATATCCGCCTCGACAACGTTTCCGAGCCCAAGATCAAGTCCGACAATGACGCCATCGTCCGCATCACGGCTTCGGCCATCTGCGGCACCGATCTCCACTTACTCCGCGGCACGTTTACCGGCATGAAGCCCGGCCGCATCCTCGGGCACGAGGCGATTGGCATCGTCGAGGCTGTGGGCAAAGCCGTCCGCAACTTCCGCCCCGGCGATCGCGTCATTATCCCTTCCACGCTCGGTTGCGGCGCCTGCAACTACTGCCGCGCCGGCTTCTACTCACAATGCAACCGCATGAACCAGGCCGGTCCGCTGGGCGGCACAGTCTTCTTCGGCGGCCCAGAAGCAGCCGGCGGCCTGGACGGTTTGCAGGCCGAGTATGCCCGCGTGCCGTATGCGGCGGTGAACCTGCTCAAGCTTCCCGAAGAGATTACCGACGACCAGGCCATCATGATGTCCGACATCCTGCCGACCAGCTACCAGGCAGCCGAGATGGCCGAGATCAAGCCCGGCGACACCGTGGCCATCTTCGGATGCGGTCCGGTGGGCATGCTGGCCATTGCCTGTGCGCAGCACATGAATGCGGGCCGCGTCTTCGCCGTCGACCAGGTGCCTTCGCGTCTGGCGGAGGCCCGCAAACATGGTGCCGAGACGATTGACTTCAGCGATGAGAACCCGGTCAAGGTGCTCCACGAGCTCACCTTCGGCTCCGGTCCTGATCGCGTCATCGATGCTGTCGGTGTGGACGCCACCTGCGCCAAGCACAACAGCTCCAAACAGAAGAACCAGTACGAGCAGGAGATGGAAGACGTCGCACCCAACGTCCGCAAGGCAGAGAAGAAGAAGTGGTGGATCGGCGGCGCGCCCTCGCAGGCACTGGAGTGGGGTGTGGAGTCGGTCGCCAAGGCCGGCACCATGAGCATCATCGGTGTGTACCCGCCGACGATGAAGTCCTTTCCCATCGGCATGGCCATGAACAAAAACGTCACGCTGCGCATGGGCAATTGCAACCACCGCAAGTATTTACCGCGGCTGATCGAACTGGTTCGCTCCGGCGTGATCCACCCGGAACAGTTCTTCACGCAAAAGGTGCCGGTGGCCAGCGCCATCGATGCCTATCGCCACTTCGACAAACACGAGCACGGCTGGCTCAAGGTGAAGCTGGAGCCTGGGACTGCGGCGGTGTAGCTACGAAGGCTAGTCCGCTTAGCGAGCGTTTCGCACGCAACACCGTTCGAGTGGTCGGTCTTACTTCGGTGACAATAGCGGCTCTCCCATCACGACAATGCGAGAGCCGCTTCTCTCTACCCGCAAGTTTCTCGCTTTGCTATCTGCCGCCAGGCCGGCGTCCCCCGAGTATCGCAAACGACCCATCCTTGAACCAGCAGTCCACGTCGGCGAACCCCGCCTCACGCATCCACCGTGTCTGCGCCTCCACGCTGGCACGCCGGTCTTCACGCTGGCGATACAGTGACTCTTCCACTTGCTTATCCGAAGCGCCACACGCCCGCACCGCCGCCAGCCATCGCTGCACGTAGGCGTGTTCCAACTCGTCCGTTGGCCCAGCTACCTGGTCGGCATTCACAGGTACTCCACCCGGGCGCAGCGCTGCAAAGATCCGCGCAAAGAGTGTTCGCTTCGCCGCATGCTCAAGGTGGTAGATGGACAGCGCCGACCCCACCACATCCCAGGCTGTGCCAAGCTCCACAACCGAGTAGTCCCCGGCCTCCATCGTCACCCGCGGGTCTCCCGCCAGCCGTGCCCGCGCCTGCTCCAGCATCGCCTCCGTCACATCCACAAGGTGCAGCTGCGCCGCAGGCATCCGTTCACGCAGAAAGGCGGAGAACAGCCCCGTACCTGCGCCCAACTCCAACACTCGCGTGGCGTCCGTGGGCAACAACTCCAAAGCCGCCGCGTAGAAGCGGTCGAAGCAGGGAATCAGCTTGCGTCTCGCGGGATCGTAGGTGGCCGCGGTCGCATTGAACACTGCCTCCACAGACATAAGGAAGCCTCCGCGAGCAGTTTAGCGGAGGCTTACGGACCCAGGCCATCCATCGCGGTACCTTTGAGCAAGAGCACCCCTCCGGCGCTACTTCATCATCAGCGTGTGCACTGCCTTCTCCAGCTGCGCATCCGTGCCTGTTTCTGTTTCGCCGAGCCCGCGCAACACTTCGACGTCCACCGGCCGCGGATGCATCTCCATGTCCTGCCCACGTGTGTCCTTGATGCGGTCGCCGGGCACACGCACCTGCGAGCCGTCGATCAATCGCTGCGCGCCGGTGAAGATGATCCAGCCGGCCGTGGGTGTGCCCACCACCTGCCCGAGCTTCAATGTTCGGTAGCCTTCGGTGAAGTCTTCGCCGTCGCTCAGCGTCGATTCATTCGTCACAAGGACGGTCGGCAGGCCCAACGCACGTTGCCCCAAGGCTTGCCGCATTGGCGCGGGCGAGCCATCGCGCGGCGTGCCAATCAGGTAGTTCTTGCGCGCAAACACGTCGATCACGCGGCCGTTCACGTAGCCGCCGTTGTTGTTGCGCACATCGACGATGACGCCCTGCTTGGACTGGTTCAGCACATCCAGATCGAGGTACAACTGCGCGAGGTCCGCGTCGCCCATGGCGGCAATGTGCACATAGCCCAGCTTGCCGCCGGAGATCTTGTCCACGTACGCGCGCCGGCTTTCCACCCAGCCGCGATACAGCAGACCGCTTTCTACCTGCAGCGTCACAGGACGCACGACAACGTCGCGCTTTTTTGCTGTGTCTGCGCCTGAAGAAACGCTCAGCACGACGCGGCGTCCCGCGGCATCCTCCAGCAACTGATCCAGGTTCACGCCGGCACCGACAGCCTGCCCATTCACGGCCAGGATGCGGTCGCCTACGTGCACGCTGCCTTCCAGCGCGACAGGACCCAGCGGCACGATCTCGCGAATCACCAGAGCGCCACCGTTCTCATACGCAGCGCGCTCAAACCGCACACCCAGGCGCCCGGTGCGCACGTTGGGCATGCTGGGTTTGCCGATGCCAGAGTGTGATGAATCCAGCTCGCCGATCAACAGGTTGATGTCGCGCCGAAGCTCCCCACCGGTTCGTGCGCCCGCCACGTAGGGTGTCCACTCTGCCTTCAGCGCGGTCCAGTCTGCGCCGTTAAAGTCACCACGGAAGAAGCGGTGGTCCAGCGTGGACC
>CAXTRU010000268.1:0-5288 GCA_964246665.1 uncultured Acidobacteriaceae bacterium | reverse complement strand
TCTCAAAGCTCATCGCCTCGGCCCCGGCTCGCCGCGCCGCATATTCCAACTCCAGCGCCACGCCGATCTCTGTGTTCCCGGGCACAAGGTGCTCCAGCACACCCTTGAAGAGTGCGCAGCCCAGCGCCGCCGCTTTGCGCATGCGCCTGGCCTCATCGAGGTTTTTGACCTCGCGCAACCCTGCGACAACGCCCGCGGTGGGCAGAAAGAAGCCGCGCTTCGCCACACCCTTGGGTAGCGCCGCGCGCATGCTCTCCAGCGCCGCCACCGTGGTCTGCCGCGCGTCAAAGGCGCACCGCGCTGCGCCACGTGCCACCAGCCACTCGAGCGCAAGGCTCACCGCGGACACCTTTTCTTTCACATACACCTTTAGCTCACCTACCTCGGCGCGCGCCTGTGAGGTATATCGGCCATCGGTGAACAAAGCTGCACGCCCGCCCTGAATTGCGACAGCGCCGTTGGATCCTGTGAAGCCGGTCAACCAGCGCACATCCGGTCCAAAGGTCACCAGCAACGCATCCGCGCCGGCCTTCGCGGCCTTGCGCATCGCTGCCCTTCGCCGTTCTTTCTCGAGCATTTCACGATCATATCGGCTTTCCAAGGGTCCAGAAGACCGCCGCACGCATCCCAAAGTGACCGGGATCTCGCCATTGCTGAAACCACACCCGGTAAAATGGACTATGCCCGTCGCAGAACGCGCGCCAGAGCAGGCGAAAGAACACCAACCCGCACCGCCCGACCTCACCCGTCGCGCCTTTCTTACCGGCGCCGGTGCCGCCCTTGCCGGCGTCGGCCTTTATGCCGGCACCCACGGCCGTCACCAGATCGAAGTCACGCACCAGAGCTTTGCCATCCGCGACCTCCCCGACGCCTTTGTCGGCATGCGCTTTGCCCAGATCTCAGACATCCATCTGCTGGAGTTCACCGAGGCAGACTACCTCCAGGACGTCATTCACCGCATCAATGCGCTGAACCCTGACATGGTCTTCCTGACCGGCGACTTCGTCAGTCGCGGTCCCGGCCCCAAGCGTGTCGCCCTCCGCGCCGCCGGTCTCGCCGCGGAGATCACCTCACAGCTCAAAACGCCACAGCGGGTGGCCATCCTCGGCAACCACGACGTCGGTGTGGACGCCGACCTCATCATCCACGAGCTTGAAGCCCATGGCACACCCGTGCTTGTCGACAGCTATTTACCACTGGAACGCAACCAGCAGCGCCTCTACATCGCCGGCTCTGACGACGCCGGTACGCGCACGCCCGACCCGAACCTGGCCATCCCGCGCGAGCCACGCGCACCAGTCATCTACCTGGTCCATGAGCCCGACTACATCGACATCTTTCAACACCATCCGCGCTTTCCCCTGGTCGACCTCATGCTCTCAGGTCACACCCACGGCGGCCAGATGCGCCTTCCGCTCATCGGTCCGCTTGTTCTCCCTCCCATGGGCAGGAAGTACGTCCATGGCCACTTCCAGTTCGACCACATGCAGTTGTACGTCAATCGCGGTATCGGAACGGTTGGCTTGCCTTTTCGCTTGAACTGCCCATCAGAGATCACCAGCTTCACCCTCGTCCGCGCCTAGTTTCGCCTAGGTACCCTACCGCCCCTGGCTGATCGGCCATACGCCCTTTTGCTTGGGCCGGGGCGCACGCTGCGTGCGGTATCAGCACCCGCCTCGCTCGCTGCCTGAAAGAACCGTCGCAAGCGCCATCCATGCAAGCTTCATGCAGATGGTGTCGCCCAGGCAGCGTCGCTTTCGCTCACCGTCGCTTTTTGCCCTTGGCACCCTTTTCCGGCTCAGGGTCCGGATGAGCAAACTGCGGTGGCGGTACATTCGGAGGCCAGATTCGCCGCATGATGTTGCCCTCAAGCCGCAGGGTGTCGTTGACCGTCCTGGCCGGCTTGATCAAACCGGTCTGCGGATCGGGAACCGGCACCGGCGCGTCCGCCGGCAGCACCTTCACCGTGAAGCTCGGCAGCGCATCGGCGAAGTGCGCATCCTTGTTGTACGGATCCTTCTTCAACCCCACCTGCACGGGCAAAAACCCTGCAATGTTGTGCTCCCGGAACGCCGTTTCGTAGCGGTGCTTCTTTGCGTTCCAAATGAACACACGAACCTGGTTGAAGTCATACGGCAGCCCCGCTTTGTACGGGCTCAGCACCGTGACGTACTCCGGGATGCTGGTTACCGGCTGCCCGTTGTTGACAATGTTCGACTCCGGATCTTCGACGTTGGTCAGCACATACGCGCCCACAATGCGCTGCCCTTCGGCATACCGCGCCAACGTGTCCGGCACCGTCACGTCGATCATGCGCCCATAGATCCAGCCTGTTTCCCCACTCTTGGTGCGTACCAGCCACCAGTCTTCCATCACCGGCCCAACCGGTCCTGCCGCCGCGGCCGTTGCTGCCTCTTCCGCGGCTTGCGCCTTTCCGGCGGTGCCGCTCGGACGCACGGGCAATTTGGCCGCCGAGGGCTTGGCCAATGCCGCGGGCGTCTGCCCCGGCGGCAACGATTTGGCCACGCTCGCACGTTCCAGCAGGCTCAGCGGCTCGTTCTCGGGTAGGCGAAAGAAGTGGATCGTGTCCCGCCCCGGCGCCACATGGAGGTACACCTCGTCGCGCGTCACCGCCTGCACAATCACCGGGTCTTTCCCGTGCTGCGCTTTTAATGTGTCGAACTGATCCGCGATGCCTTGGTCGGCCGTCAGCTTTTCTTCGATCCAGCCCACCGCGCCGTTGGGCGCGCGCACCTGCAAAAACCGCCGCTGATGGCCCAGAACCGTCAGCTTGTCGCCGTTTTGCACCTCGCCCGTACGGTTGGACACCGCCGCGACGCGGTCGCGCAGGTACGCCTGCTTGGCCGTCACATACACCTGTTGCGGCACCACGGCCTTTTTCAGATCGCCACACCCGCTCAGCAGCCAACTTGCCGTCAACAACAGGCCACCAGCCGTTGCAGATACTTCGTCCCGCACACGGGCGCTCCGAAACCACCAACAATCCTTCACTGCGATGAATGCCCTTTCGCCACAACACACGCGAACGCGCAGCGCCACCCGCGTAGCCGCCAACGCGCAGCGCTCACGGCGAAGCCGCTGCCCCTAGTGTGACATGGCGACCAGCACCGGATACTGCGTCGCCGTGGTCGTGCCTGCCGTTTTGGCCAGCGCCGACAACACCCCACTGCTCGCGATGGAGTACAGCTGGATCCCCGCACTGGTGTCGTACCCCACCGCGACCAGGTACGTATCGGTGCTGTCCACCCCCAACGCCGCAACATCGTTCGGGGCAGCGAACGGTGACCCACTCACAGAGGTGAGCGCCGTTGTCGTTCCCGTGGTGAAGGCCGAGATATTGCTCGTGCCCTCATTGGCCGTAAAGACAAACTTCGACCCTGGATCGACCACCACGCCGCGCGGAATGGCCCCACTCGCGTACGCCACCGTTTGACGTACCGTTGGTGTCGACGAGGTCAGCGCATAGGCCGTCAACCCGGCGGTCTGCGCCACATAGGCGGTGTTGTTGCCGTCAATCGCCACGGAGAACTCATCGCTCTGCGAACCCGCGGCCACTTGCCCGATCGGCACACCGTTGCCGGTCAGGCCGCTCGGGCTCGCATAGCCGTACACCGCATCCCCGGCCGCGTTCAGCGCTGCCACCACGTACGCGTTTGTCGGCGATACAGCCACCGAGCAGGTCTGCGTCACAGGCACGGACACCCCCGAAGCGCAGTTCGCCAGCGGCACCGTGCCGGCGCCGTTGGCCGTCAGCGTGCCCGTGGACGCAATGCCGTACTGCACCATCGTCTGCCCCGCCACGTTCACCGTGTACAGGTTGTCCCCGTCCGGCGAGATCGTCATCGCGCCAACCTGATCCACGGCTAGCGCCACACTGCTCAGCGCCGTCAGGTTTCCGGTCGAGCTGATCGCATAGCCAAAGACACCGCCGTTTGTGGTGCCGGGTGTCGAGGCGACATAGAGATACCCATTGTTGGGCGAAACCGCGAGCGCCACGGGAATGAACGGCAGATTCACGCTTCCCACCTGCGTCAGCGCACCGCCAGCCAGGTTGTAGCCCACCAGCGTCGCCGTCACTGTTGACCCCGCAACCGTGGTGTACGCCACATACGCATAATCCACGGTCGATCCCGACCCGCTGCCGGTTCCCGTGCCGGTCGTGGTCGTGGTCGGGCAGGCGGGCTTGTTTTCGCACTGGAAGAAGTTGCCGCACCCGACGAATGGCAACATCGCTCCGCCCAGCATCGCTGCCCCGAGACACCGGAGGCCCACAGCCCTCAGCCGTTCCCCGAGTGCCACCACGCCTTCACCAGCCTCTACGCCCAGCCTCATGCGCACGCCCGCCTCCCGCTCCCATTCTCTCCCGAGTAGGACGGATGAGGGCACAATCTGTTTCGCCCAAACTGCCGTATCTCCTTTGGCCTCCCTGTCTTTGGCCGAACCCGTCCGGAAAGCCGTATCATCGAAGCTGCGTATGCCAAGCTTTGCCGACAGCATCTTCTTGTTCATTCTGGCCCTGCTGCTCTTCGGGCCAAAGAAGCTGCCCGTACTGGCCCGCGAACTCGGCAAATGGATGGGCGAGTTCCGCCGCGCCTCCAACGAGTTCAAGATGCAGATGGAAGACGAACTCCGCGCCAGCGAACAGGCCGACCGGCAAAAGCAGATCGCCGCCATGGAGGCCGCCGCCCCGATCCCGCCACCGCTGGG
This sequence comes from uncultured Acidobacteriaceae bacterium, assembly GCA_964246665.1. Classification (GTDB taxonomy): domain Bacteria; phylum Acidobacteriota; class Terriglobia; order Terriglobales; family Acidobacteriaceae; genus Granulicella. Next base: position 560 of record CAXTRU010000268.1, on the reverse strand, counting down.
CGACCCCGCCGAACCCGAACACCCCCACATGCGCGGGGGCGCCCCCGCACTCGCGCCGGGACCCAGCCTGCTCGCGCCAGAGCCCAGCCTGCTTGCGCCAGAGCCCAGCCTGCTTGCGCCGGAACCAAGCATGCTCCCGCCGGAACCAAGCATGCTCGCGCCGCAGCCCAACCCAACGACTTCTACCGCCGACGCCACTACGGACCGTCATCCTGAGCGGAGCGCAGCGGAGTCGAAGGACCTCAGTATTTCGCCGCGCGAGGGCCAACGGCACGAGCCTGCCCACAACGCCGCAGCGCCACCGGCTTCATCGGTCACCGCCGACGGCGTCCGCCCCGTCCCCATCGCCACCTCGGGCAGCCTCCACATGATGCCACCCGCCACCGGCCTTCCCATCGCACGCTCCGGCCGTCCCAACAACGCCCTGTCCGGCCTCGTTGACGCCATCCCGGAAGCTCCGGCCGCCGACACCCGCACCGTCACGGAAGCAGAAAGCCTGGCCCATGGCGACTGAACTGCTCGACCGCGCGCGCACCAACGTGCAAAAAGAGCTCCATGAC
>CAXTRU010000267.1:0-5292 GCA_964246665.1 uncultured Acidobacteriaceae bacterium | reverse complement strand
CTACACGACGAACCTGTACCAGCACCATCAGCCGTTTTACTTCTACGGCGTTGTGCTGATCATCGGCATGATGCCGTGGACGGCGCTGGCGCTCCGGGCCATGTGGGATGCGGTGCAAACCTCCATCGCCGAGTGGAAGGCGCGCCGGCACCCACGGCGGTATGTGGGCCATGTGCGCGCCGGCGACGCCTTCCCGGAATTCCTTGTTCTGTGGGCAGCGTTTCCCGTCGTGTTCTTCTCATTTTCGGGGTCCAAGCTCCCGGGTTACATCCTGCCTTCGATCCCGCCTTTGGCCATCTTGACGGGGGACTACCTGTTTCGGATGAGGCGTCGCGGCTTGCCGAACTGGCTGCTGGTCACCCACGCGGTGATGACCGGCGCTTTGACCTTTGTGCTGCTGCTCTGCCCGCAGTACATGGTGTACGCGCGCATCGTGCCGCGCGCCTGGACGTTCACCTGGACGGCGATCCTGGGTGCCCTTTCCTCCGCCGCGGTGCTAGCCGTTGTGCGATGGTTCGGCGTACAACGCCTGCGAGCCATCACGTTGGTTCCGCTGGCCGGCTGCCTCTTTTTCCTGCTGGGCGTGAACGGCAATCTGCTGGACCTGAACTACTCCGCTCGCCCCCTGGCGCGCGAGATTGCCGTGACGGCTCCCGAGGTGCATGACGTGGCCATGCTGGATGTGCGGCGCGACCTGCGCTATGGGGTAGCGTTCTATCGCAACCAGGCCATCGCCCAGTACCGGCAGGAGGGTGTGCCGGAGGACGAGCACGTGTTGGTCGTTCCCACGCGGGAGGTGCCGAACCTGGCGCAATGGCTACCCGGCCGCGCGTACCAGCCGCTGTTCTCGTACCCGACCCAGGGATTGTCGGTGTACAAGGTACTGCCCCATCCTTCAGAATAGGCAGCCAACCCCGGTCTGCAACAGCTTTGTCGCTGCGGCATCTCAGAGTTGATCCCTTATGCTTGCGACCCCGGCACAACTCGAAGTTCTGGACCTGCGCCACTTCTCGGCGGCTGCGCTTCGGCCGCTGCTGGAAGAGGAGGCCGCCAAGTGGGAGCGGCGATTGCTTTGGGACTACACGCGGTCGATCGAGTTGCTGCTGGAGTACGTCGATAGCCGATCCCTGACAGGCTATGTGGCGTTGAAGCAGGGACGCGTGGCCGGCTACGCCTTTGGCGTGTGCGAGGCCGCCAAGGCGGTGATGGGCGATGTGTATGCCTTTGGTGAAGGCGAACGGGAAAGCAACCCGGTGTGCGACCGCCTGCTCGGGCACCTGATCGAGACACTGCAGGCCACGCCCGGGGTGGGGCGAGTGGAGTCGCAACTGTTGCTATTTCCCAGCGGTGCGCTGCGATCGCCCTTCCACCTGGCAGGCTTTCGCGCCTTTCCCCGATGCTTCATGCTGTGTGACCTAGGACGATGGGTTGCCCCAGAGAAGATTCAGGTTCCCGCGCTTCAAGGGTTCCGCATCGAGCGCTGGCAACCCGAAGCGTATCTACCGGCAGCGGCCCTGATCCAACAAGCGTACCTGGGCCACACGGACAGCGAGATCAATGACCAGTACAGGACGCTGACCGGCGCCCAACGGTTTCTTCACAACATCGTGCACTTCCCTGGTTGCGGCATCTTCGACCCCGCCAACAGTTGGGTGTTGCGCGCGGCGGACTCCGGCGAGATGGAGGGTATGCTGCTGTGCTCTCGGGTGCGGGGAGACGCGGCGCACATCACGCAACTGTGCGTCCGGTCCGCCATGCGCGGCCGTGGCTTAGGGGCCGCCCTGCTGCGGCATGCCCTGCAGGCGATGGCGGGGAGCGGCTTGCGGACAGTCTCGCTGACCGTGACCGAGTACAACCGGCAGGCGATGCGGCTGTATGAGGGGTACGGCTTCCGGGTTTTGGAGCGGTTTGAAGCCTGGGTGTGGGAGAAGCACGGGTAATCGGCCGCGACCGCAGCGACGACGTATAGTGGAGAGAGCCTCGCAACATTTCGCTGCAATCCGCGTTTCCTTAGAGATCACTGTATTGCGCCCCGATCTTCTTTCCGGCTGAGGCGTCCTCCTCCGCGATCCTTCCCCCATGCAGCATAAGGCCCCCTCCGTGAAGCAACGTCGAGCCTACGGTCCCCTGGGACTTCTTGCACCTTTGCTCTTTCTTTCTTTGACTTCCCCGCAAGCGTATGCAGAGAAAGCGCTGTGCACGGATGCTCCCTCCCAAATCTTGATGGAGAGCGGAACGTACAGCTCTGAGCCCGGCGTGATGTTTGTGCTCCATCACTTTCAGGCAAGCCTGGTGCCGATGGGCAGGACGGCGCCTGCCTGCCTTCAGAAGATGACCGACGTCGCGCATGCCAGCATCTTCGTCAGTAATGAAAGCCTTACCCAGGTTTTCGCGAAGAAGTTGAGCGAGTCCGACAGCAAAATCAAGGATTTCAAGGTCGTTCACGACGTCGGCAAGGTGACGCTGACGGGAGAGATCGTCAAACTTGTGCCGATCCGGTTTGCCATTGAAGGCCCGGTATCGACCGATGGAACGCGGTTGATTATTGCCGCGAGCAAAATCAACGCCGATGGAATCCCGATCAAGATGCTGCTGGGGATGGTAGGCCAGCACCTCAGTTCCGTCCTGGGCTTGAAGGGCGTGGACGGGGTTTCGGTGGACGGCAACACCATCTCCTTCTTGCCTGAAAAGGTGGCGCACCTGAAGGGCTACATCTCCTCGGTGGAGTCGAGTGCGGCGGGGTTGACGCTGCACTATGGGCGTAGGCCCGCGCACGGGCGCGCTGTGGCGCGGGTGGAAAGGTCATCAGGCTCGGAAAGCTAGGGCGACCGGATGCAGGGGCGCCGAGCACCGTTGCAATCGAGAGCGGCCGCTTACTCCACGTGGTAGTTTGGCGCCTCGCGGGTAATGACCACATCATGCACATGCGATTCGCGCAGGCCGGCGCCGGAGATGCGGATAAAGCGGGCGTTCTGCTGCAGGTCGGCCACGGTCTCGCAGCCCAGGTAGCCCATGCCGGAGCGTAAGCCGCCGACGAGCTGAAAGACCATGGACTGCAGCGGGCCGCGATGCGGGACGCGGCCCTCAATGCCCTCCGGCACGAACTTGGCGAGCCGGTTGCCGGTGACCTCGGGCTTGGTCAGGTCGACGCGGTCATTGAAGTCGCCGGTGAGGTCGTCCTTGGACTGGAAGTAGCGCTCACCGCTGCCTTGTGCCATGGCGCTGAGGGAGCCCATGCCGCGATAGGCCTTGAAGCTGCGGCCCTGGTAGAGGATGGTCTCGCCTGGGGACTCGTCGACGCCGGCGAAGAGCGAACCCATCATGCACACGTCGGCACCGGCGGCAATGGCCTTGGTAATGTCGCCGGAGAACTTGATGCCGCCGTCGGCGATGATGGGGATGTCCCGCTCACGACCGGCGCGTGCGGCTTCCGAGATCGCGGTGATTTGGGGCATGCCGGCGCCGGTGACCATGCGCGTGGTGCAGATGGAGCCCGGCCCGATGCCGACCTTGACCGCGTCGGCACCGGCGTCCATCAGGGCCAGGGCGCCCTCATACGTGGCGATGTTGCCGGCCAGCAGGTCGATGCGCGGGAAGCGCTTTTTGCACTCGCGGACGGCTTCGAGCACGCGGCTGGAGTGGCCGTGGGCGGAGTCGATGGCAAGGGCGTCGACCCTAGTTTCCACCAGCGCAGCAGCACGGTCCAGGAAGTCGCCAGTCGCCCCGATGGCGCCCGCCACGCGGAGGCGGCCCTGCTCATCCTTGCTGGCGTTTGGGTACTTCAGCTTCTTCTGGATATCCTTCACGGTGATCAGGCCCTTGAGCTCGTAAGCGTCGTTGACGACGAGGAGCTTTTCCACCCGATGCTGGTGCAAAATTTGCTCTGCATCTTCAAGCGTGGTGCCCACAGGAACCGTGATCAGGTGTTCCTTGGTCATGACGTCGCCGATGGGGATGTCGGTGCGGCTGACAAATCGGAGGTCGCGATTGGTCAGAATGCCGACGAGCTTGCCGCCGCGCGTGACGGGGACGCCGGAGATTTTGTAGCGTCGCATGACCTCGAGGGCATCGGCGATGGGGCGGTCAGGCTCGATGGTGACCGGGTCGACGATCATGCCGGACTCGGAGCGCTTTACTTTGTCGATCTCGCCGGCCTGCGCCTCGATGGAAAGATTGCGGTGCACGACGCCGAGCCCTCCCTGCTGCGCCATGGCGATGGCCATGCGGCTCTCGGTGACCGTGTCCATGGCGGCCGACATCAAGGGCGTGGCCAGGGTGATGCGGCGCGTCAGGCGCGTTTGCGTGCTGACCTGCGTGGGGACGACGTCGGAGTAGGCAGGCACAAGGAGGACGTCGTCAAAGGTCAGGGCTTCAGGAACAGGGCTGCTGATCATACCGTTCCAGCGATTCTAGAGCAGTCGTGTCGATTGGGTGCGGCGGCGGGCGAAGTTGCGGCAGGGATGGCGCTTGCGGGCGAACAAAGGTTGTACAGCAACCACCAAAGGGTTGAGTGGTGGAGTGCGCGGCAAAGCGATTCAATGCAAACACGGGCACGCCGAGGGTTTTGAGGAGTTCTGTCCGATGTTGAAGGTTCATAGCCAATCCAATGGCTGTTCTGCATGCCGTACCGGAAGCGGTCTGGGCTTCGAGTTGACGATGGCGTTTCAGCCCATTGTGGATGTGCAAGCGCGTCCGGTGTTCGCCTACGAGGCCTTGGTGCGGGGTGTGGGCGGCCTAACCGCCGGCCAGATCCTCAGCATGGTCAACGAGGAAAACCGCTACGCCTTTGACCAGACCTGCCGCGTCAAGGCCATTGAACTGGCCGCAAAGCTCGGGATCGCCACGCGCGGCGCCAAGCTTTCGGTGAACTTTATGCCAGGGGCCGTGTACAGCCCCGCGGCGTGCATCCGGCGCACGTTGCAAGCCGCGACATTTCACCATTTTCCGCTGGAATCGATCATCTTCGAGATCACCGAAGGCGAGCGCGTGGTGGATACAGGCCATCTGCAGCGTATTGCCTCCGAGTATGCCAAACATGGCTTCCAGCTGGCGTTGGACGACTTCGGCGCAGGCTTTTCGGGCCTCAACCTTCTGTCCGAGCTGGAAGGCATTCGCCTGATCAAGCTCGATGGCGCGCTGATCCGCGGCATCGACAGAAACGGCCGGGCGGAACGGATTGTGCGCTCCCTGCTTCAGCTCGGCAGCGCCTTGGGCATTGATGTTCTCGCCGAGTGCGTGGAAACGGCCGAGGAGTACGCGGTGCTGCGCGGGTGCGGGGTCCATCTTATGCAG
>CAXTRU010000266.1:0-5310 GCA_964246665.1 uncultured Acidobacteriaceae bacterium | reverse complement strand
CGTAGACGAACCGAAGCAGGTATTTCCCGAACAGAACCAAAGGCGTGGCAGCACACAAAAGGGTATAAAACGTGGCGCGTACCGCCTTGCCGGTGATCGCAAGGATGCCGGGGAGATCTTGGCCGGAAGACTGCGGCAGGGAGATCTGCACCACGGCCGTCGGCAGCACGGTGAGCACGCCCGCCGCGCTCTGGGCCACGACGTACAGTCCCATGAGGTCGGGGCTGAGCATGCCGACCACAAGGATGCGGTCGATCTGGTTGGCGATGGTGCCGAGCAGGTCCGCTCCCCAGGCCCGCAAGCCATACCCCAGCAGGAGCTTCGTCGCGGTGCCGAAGGAACGCAAGCGGGGCCGGTGCACCCGCAGCGTAGACCAGGCAAACCACACCGTGGAGGGAACCGGGGCAAAAAGGTAGGCGAATGTTGCGGAAGCGACGCTCAGACGATGGGTCAGCACCTCGAGCACGATGACCGAGACCACCGAAAGCGGAGACAGGATGCGATACAGGTTGAAGCCGTTGAACGCCTGGATCGCCTGCCCCTGCGACATCAGCGTCAGGGTGAACATTGAAAGCGGCGTGACCAGCGTCCAGGCCTGCGCGAGCCGGATCACGGCCGGTGGATAGGTGTGCAGGGAATAGGGGATGGCCACCATGCCCCCGGCCGCAGCCACAAACCCCAGGGCAATGCTGAGGCTGAGCCCGGAGCCGGTCAACTCCTTCGCGAGCTCCGGGCGTCGCTTCAGCCAATACACGGACGCCACCGGGATGCCCAAGGTGATCGCATAGGCCAGGAACTGGGGCCACAGCAGCACAGCCGCCAGGGCTCCGCGGCCACTGGGGCCCAGCGCCCGGGCCGTCAAAATGCCCGAGGTGATATTGGCTACCTGCACGCCCACGTTGGCCAGAATGGTTTGCACCACGGCGAAGGCTCCGGAACGGGGAGCAAGGATCTTCTGAATGACCGATTTCATGGGAAGGAACGCCTTTCGGCCCGATGCCGCCACAGGTCTCCGCGGAAGGATCGCTTCGGCTCACCAAGGCCGGGCAGCCTCACGGCCAAAGGTCCAGCGGAGGTCGGCTTTGCCCAGCCGTGGTGTCGACGGGAAGAAAAGGGCTCAGGCATGGTCCAGGCTTCGGACCCCCTGCCGCGGCTCATACACCAGGCCACCGACCATAAAAAAAAGAATGGACGCCGTGGAGTACTGCCCGCTGATGAGCCATGAACCCAAGGTGCAGATCAGAACACCCATGGTCGCCAGGCTGACGTGCAAGGGCACACGCTGTAGATAGCGAAAAGACTGCAGCATGGCAGCGCAGACGGCGAAGGTGTACGTAAGCCCGCCTACCAGTCCAAGGCAGACAAACATGTCGGTGATGTCGACCTCGGAGTTGGCTACGCCGGCGTTGCTGCCGAACTTGGCCACGGCCAGCGTGGTCGCCCCCAGGCCATGGCCGATGGGGTACGTGACGCCCTCCCAGAACGCCGAAGCGACCATGTCCGTGTGCACGCCCGCAGTTGAGTAGCGTTTATCGAACGGGTGGGCAAGTCCTCCGGCCTGGTGTGACAGGGCATCCTGGATGGCGCTGTGCTGTTCCTCGTCGGGACCGCCGATCGGCAGCAGTCTGCCGGCGGCGATACTGAGGCCGAGGATCACGACCACGGCAACCCCCAGCAGTTGACCGATCTGCGCGGCGCTCGGCCGGGTACCGCGACGCACCGCCCACAGCGTGGCAAGCGCCACAATGAGCTTCAACAACGGACCGCGCTCGGAGGCCAGGATGATCGAGGGCACCACGGGCAGCAGGATCCAGAGCCATCGGCGGTCGCCGATAAAAAGGTTGGCAAAGACGATGCACGCCCCCATGGTCAGCAGGGTCGTGTATTCCGCGCTGGAAACGGAGAATCCGAATGAGCGGATGGAGTGGCCGAGGTGAAGCGAGGGGTAAAGGGCCGCGGCACGGTCGATCCAGGCCTGCTCCCACGGCAAAAAGCCCAGGGCGCCCTGCGCGAGGCCGAGCAGGGCCGCACACAGGGAGAGAGGCAGCAGCACCCGGTACAGCAGCAGGCGCAAAACCGCGGGCGACGCAAACTGCCGCCCCACCCAAAACCAAAACACAGGGGCAAGGTAAAAAAGAGCGCCGGAAAGCCCGACCGCCAGGCCGCCCTGGCTCGGGTTGAACAGCTCCAACACCATGATGATCATCAGCAGCATCATCGCCATCGAGAGCTTTTCTCGCAGGCGGACATGCATGAGCAACGGAAAGGCCAGGGTGAACGCAAGCACCGGGCCGATGAGCAGCAACGGATCAAACGAGGTTGGTTCCGACACAAAGGACACCAAACGTCGAATGTCCCCCATCAGCAGAAGGTAGGAGAACGTCAGCAGAGCCGCCAACGCCTTGTCCACAAACGAGACCAGCAGAAGGCAGGTCGCGATGGTGACGGTGCTCAACAGGTTTACCTGCCCGTGAATGACTAGGAGCAACAAAACAGCCGTCACTGGCAGCAAGACCAGCACCCGCGCCAACAAATCGAACCTTAGGCTTGGTGTTGTGGACAGTTCCATGGTGCGAGGCGGTCCTTCAGGTACGGGGCGAAAGATGCGGGTGAAAAGGCAAAACTACAGGGCACGTTGAGGGGGGCGAATCGCCGGCTGGGTGTGTGCCTCCGCGCTCACTCCCATGTGTGCTTCGCGGTCGGTGGCCTGGTGCCTAGCGGTAGATGAGGGCTGCCGCAACAGCGCCGGCGGCACTGCCGGCCGCTGCGGGCAGAGCGTATTGCATAAAGGCCTTTCCACCGCTGCGAGGAACCACGACGATGTCGCCCGGCTCCAGCGAAGGGTCCGGCTGTTCGTTCTTGGCAACCTTGTCCAGATCGATTGGGATCGTTTCCACCCGCGTTCCCGCATCGCGCACGATGGAGGCCTTTTTCACGGCCGCGGTTTGATTGGTGCCCTGTGCGAGCGCGATGGCACGCAGCACATTCAGGGCTGTTCCGTTGGACATCGGAAACTCGCCGGGATGACCGACGTCGCCCACCACGTAAATCACCTTTGCTGTCGAGACGGTGACGAGGTCGCCCGCTTCGAGCAGGGTTTCGGCTTGCAAGCGGCTGTAGTTGGGGGCGTTTACCGCCAGTGTCACGGGATTCTCAGGGTCCCGGCGGCGGGTGATGGTGATCGTGCTGCCTTGCTTGTTGGTCGTTCCCCCCGCGGCGGCGAGCGCGGCATACAGCGTCGGCGCACCAAGCAGAACGTACTGCCCCGGCTTGTTCACCTCACCCAAGACACTGATTCCGCCGGACGCGTATTCGCTGATCAGGATCGTGACGCGGGCGTCCTGCATGATGTGTTCGTCGCGCAGCTTGGCCGCCAACAGCCGGCTCGCTTCGGTGGTCGTGAGGCCGGCCACTGGAACCGAGCCGAGGACCGGGGCATCGATGGTGCCATCCTGTTCGACCCGCAGCTTGGACGCGGACAACTCCGGCGTGTCGAAGACGGAAAGGTTGATCATGTCGCCCGCCGTGAGCCGAATTGCGGCGGGATTGGTGCTCGGTGCCGCGGGCTCGCGGTTCTGCAGCGTTGGCGTTTGCGCTCCGGCCGAGATGCCCCCGCCAAGGGCCAACGAGAGGGCCAGGAGGTAAAGGAGAGGCAAGCCGCTGCGCCGCCGTGTTGCAGCCTGGCGCCGGTCTGAGGAGAACAACGCGACCTGCATCTGGGGGAACCGTGTTTGCGCAAAAGGAGTCATCATCATCCAGCCTCATTGCCCTGCCAAGGGGCACCTACAAGAAGTGCCCCCGTGGTTGCCGCTCCGGCCTCATTGAGGAGTTGCCGCAACCGGGCAAGAGCGGAAAGACGGGTGCGCCTGTATTGCGTAACCAGAAGCACCGCATCGACCCCGCCCGCCAGCAGGAGGCTGTCATTGGACTTCAACAGCGGCGCCCCAATCAGAATGGTGAAGTCAAAGTCGGCCGACCAGTGTTCGAGGGCCCTTCGGAACGAAGGGGATGCAAGGTCGTCAAAGGGCTCCGCATCGTCTTGGCCTGCGACGAACAGCGACACCAGGGGCACGTGCTTGACCTGCCCAGGCTCCGGCAGCAGATTGACACCGGAACGGTTGTCCTGCGCTGACAGCATGGGGATGGTGCGCGGCGTGCCATGGCTTGGGTTGGTGTCCACCAGCAGAGCCGTAAAGCCGGCATGGGCAAGGCCCCAGGCGAGCTGGGTGGCCGCGGCGTCCACCCCCTCATGCTCCGCGGCGCCGGCCACCAGAACGGTTTTATGCGTTTCACCGCCGAAGTGCAGCAAAAGACGGTTTCGCACACCGCGAAAGGCCTTGGCATGGGCATCGGACCGTGACGATTTTGCGGCATCCGCGGACAGCGCCGCTGTCTTGCTCGCCCCCGTTTTCGCACCCGCTGTCTGGCTGGGAATGCAGGCAAACACCGGCGAAGCGAGGCTATGCTGCAACTGCTCCACCCGGTTCACCCGGTCCGTGGTGGCTTCGGCGAAGAACGAGGCCGCGGCGCCGGTGAACAGGCCCAGCAAAAGCCCGCCGCCCAGAATGATGGCGGCGCTTGGCCCCGCAGGATCCAGCGGGACGGATGCGTGGTCAACCAGCACCACGTTGATGCCCGTGACCTCCGCATTCAGCATGGCCTGTTGCAGCTTGGTTTGCAGCGCGTTGAGCAGATCGCGGTCGGAGGTCACCTGCGCCAACAGCACCGAGTTTTGCGCGGCGTTCCTGTTCTGCGCGTAGGCGGCCGAAAGCTGCTCGTCGTACTGCTTTTGCAGCATCGTTTGGACGTTGTTGGCTGACTCGTACTCCGTTGCCAGCCGGTTGAGCACCGAGCGGCTGCGTTTATTCAGCTCCGCATTGAGGGCATTGAGCTGGTGTTCCAGTTGCACGCGGGGCGGGTACTTGGAATCGAACTTGGCCGCCATCTGCGTGTATGCGGCCTCCACCTTTGCCTGCTCGGCTTCCAGCTCGGCGAAGCTGGGGTCGGGGTACAGGCTCATCAGCACCTGCGGACTGCCGCCGCGCGCCGCGCGCAGCTGGCCTTCTTTCAGGATGCGATCGGCTTGCGCCTGGGTCAGGCGATCGCTCAAGAGCCGCAGCTTGTCAATCGTCGTGTTGCTGGCATCCGAGGTGCTCAGGATGCCGTTGTTTTCCTGGAACTGCGCCAGCTTCCGCTGCGACGTGTCGACATGGACCCGCAGCTGTTCGATCTCATGGGTGAACCAGGTTTGCAGAAGCCCCACGGACTCCTTGCGGCTTTCGAGGCTTTCTGTCTCGTAGGCGGTAATCA
>CAXTRU010000265.1:0-5322 GCA_964246665.1 uncultured Acidobacteriaceae bacterium | reverse complement strand
CGTTGAGCGGGTCCAACAGAAGGCCGTACGACCCCTCATTGAGGGAAACAGCCATGGCATTGGCGGTGAAGTCGCGCCGACGCAGGTCATCAAGAATTGGCGCTGGGTGCGCTTCCGCCTGGCCGGGCTTCGGGTAGGTCACCGTCAAGCTGGAGCCGAGCTCCGCGCGGACGCCACCGCGGAACGTCAGGTAAAGGGAGGGCAGAACCTCATTGCGGCCTGTGATCGTCGCGCCGGAGGCTTCGAGATCGGGTACCAGGGCGTTGATGTCCCCTTGCAGCGCGAAGTCCAGATCCCGAACCGGCGATCCCGTCGACAGATCCCGAACGGCGCCTCCGACCAGAAACACGGGCATACCCTGAGCGCGGGCAGCCTCCCGTACCGTTTCCAAGGCACGCCATTGGGCTGGCGACAGGCGGTTTTGCAGAAGATAGATGAAGTCGGCCATGGGATCGCGGCGGCCTGTGCCGGGGAAAGCGGAAACGCTTCAGAATCAAACGCTTAGGCTTTCACAGCGGTCCAGTCCGACGACTGATTTTACACCACCGCGTAACAATCTTACGCCTGCCCTGCACTATTTTTGTTGCGCCGGGCGGAACCGGCCCGGCCCCACCCCGCAGCGCTTCGGCCCAGTTCGCTGCCATGTCCGCTACAATCCACAAACGATGACCCTGGGTGAATTGGCACAACGGATCGGAGGCGAGCTGCAGCCTGGAGCGCCCGAAGGCCAGCCGCCAAGCGACCTTCCCGTAACCGGCGTCGCTGGCATCGCGAGCGCCGGTCCCTCCGAGGTGGCGTTTGTTGCCAACCCGAAGTACGCCGTAGCCGCGCGCTCCACCAAAGCGGCCGCACTCATCGTTGACCGCGAGTTCCCCCCTGTTCCTTGCCCAACGCTGCGTGTCGCCGAGGCCAAGTACGCGTTCACGCTGGCGGTTGCCGCATTCCATACACCGCCCGCCTACGCTCCAGGCGTCCACCCCACCGCCGTCGTCGCATCCACGGCCCGCATCGGCCTTCGGGCGCACATTGGGGCCTACGTTGTAATCGGGGAGGCTTGCCAGCTGGGCGACGACGCTGTGCTGCTGCCCCACGTCGTGCTCTATCCGGGCGTCCACGCCGGCAATCGCCTCTTTGCCCACGCGCACGCCATTGTCCGGGAAGGCTGCGTGCTGGGCGACGATGTCGTCCTGCAGAACGGCGCAATCATCGGCTCCGATGGCTTCGGCTTCGCCCGCAATCCGGAGGGGCGCTGGAAGAAAACGCTCCATCCCGGCCCCGCAGTGTTAGAGGACGAGGTGGAGATCCAGGCCAATTCCTGCATCGATCGCGCCATCGTCGGCGAGACGCGTATCGCCCGTGGGGCCAAGGTCGACAACCTGGTGCAGGTTGGGCATGCCTCCTATGTGGGTGAACACACCTTGCTCTGTGCCCAGGTCGGCCTTGCTGGCTCCACGCATGTCGGACGGAACGTGACGCTGGCCGGGCAGGTCGGCGTGGCCGGGCACCTCACCATCGGCGACGGCGCAATTGCCACGGCGCAGACGGGCATCCCATCGAACGTGGCACCCGGGGCGGTAGTCAGCGGCTATCCTGCCATGGACAACCGCTCCTGGCTGCGCATGGTGGCAGCCCTGCAGCGGGTCCCAGATCTGCTGCGCCGGCAGCGCACCGAGGTGAAGTCGTGAGCTTAGGAAAGCAATGCGTCCTTAGTTTTGCCGGGCTCGTGGCGACGGTGGCCTTTACCGGATGCCACTCCGCCTTCGTCCAGGCAACAGTGGCCAACCACTCCGGCCATGCGGTGCACCTCTTCGAGGTGGACTACCCCAGCGCCAGCTTCGGGGGTGGGGAGCTTGCGGACGGCGGAAGCTTCCGGTCGCGTTTCAAGATTTTGGGTTCGGGTGCAACCAAGGTTATCTGGACCGATGACGCTGAGCGCGAGCACACCGTTAAGGGGCCGGACCTGCACGAAGGCGAGGAAGGCACCCTCGCCGTCACCATTACACCTGCCGGTGCGAGCTGGGACGCCCAGCTGCACACCCGGTGAACACACTCACTGAACGGGAGGTTAGTTCGTGCCTGTGGCACGTCCCACCGTCGGCGCGCCGGAGCCTGTCTGTTGCGATTGAACGTGTGACTCGCCCGCCTGGCGGGCACGCTTGCGCTGATTCGCTCCGTTGGCGATGACCCACGCGGCGCCAGCCATGACGATGAAGGCAAAGATAAGGATGAATGTAATCATGAGTTTCCTCCCGGCCTCGCTTCTGACCGGGGCCTACACGTAGGATGCGGAGCCGCCCCGTCCGGTAGACTCACCCCTGTGAGTCAAGGTGTATTCATCACGTTCGAGGGGCTGGACGGCAGCGGCAAGTCCACACAACTTCGCTTGCTGGCCGAAGCGCTCACGAAGCAGGGCTACCCTGTGGTGACCACCCGCAATCCAGGAGGCACCGCGCTGGGCGAAGGTCTCCGTGCGCTGATCCTGGACTCCCGCACCCCCCCCGCCGTAGGGGGCATCGCTGCGGAGACGGAGATGGCGCTTATGTTCGCGGACCGTGCACAATCCCTGCACCAGATCATTCGTCCGGCACTCGCTCAGGGGGCGGTTGTGCTATGCGACCGCTACACGGATTCTTCGGAAGCCTACCAGGGCGCCGGCCGCGGGCTCGGGCCGGAGCGCATCCTGGCGATGCATGCTGCGGTTTGCCACAACCAGCAGCCCGACCTGACACTGCTGCTCCTTCCGCCGCTGGCCGCTTCGCTGGCACGCGCCCGACGCCGTAACCAGCGGCACATCCGCAATGAGGGTGCCGATGAAAACCGCTTTGAGAGGGAAGATGATGGCTTTTACAGCCGCATTTACGCCCAATACGAGGCAACTGCCGCCCGCGAACCGCAACGCGTTCTGGCCATTCGCGACGACGATTCCATCGAACGCATCGCCGCCCGCATCCTTACCGCCGTACTGCAGCGGCTCCCCTCGCCGCCCGTTGTTCCGCGGTCCGCCGCCGGCATCCTGGCCATCTAATCGGCTATATGTACGCCGACTCTGCCGATTACATCGGCCCCAGCGCCAAAGGCGAGTATCGCCTTCCTCCGGGCCTGCGCCGGCCCCTGCACTGGTATATGCGGCGCCCATGGCTCAACTTCGGCGACCCGATCCCGCTGTTCACCCACCTGGAAAAGACCTTCGGCCGCATCGCCCATTACCGCTTCATGGGCATGCTGATCGTCTTTGTCAACGACCCGGAGTGGATCGGCGAAATCCTGATTCACCAGCAACCGAGCTTCGTCAAAGAGCGCACACTCCAGCGGATGAAGATCCTGCTCGGTGAAGGCCTGATCACCTCCGACGACCCGATCCACATGCGCCAGCGCAAGCTCATCGCCCCGGCATTTCACCGGCAGCGCATCGCCGGCTATGCAGGCGAGATCGTTCGCAGCGCGGAGGAGCAAACGGCCGTCTGGCGGGACGCCGCAACCGTGGACATTGGCGACGAGATGATGCGGCTTTCCCTGCGCATCATCGCCCGCACCCTCTTCGACCAGGAGATCACGCCCGAGGTCCTGTCGGTGGTCGATGAGGTGAACACGATCATGGGCATGTACAACTTCCTGGTCGCCTTTCCGGCGGTGGAGCGATTTTTACATCTGCCGCTGCCCGGCATCAGTACGTTTCGCCGCTCCCGCGCGCGCCTGGATGCCATCATCGCCCGCATGATCGCCACCCGCCGTGCACTGCCGCGCGAGGAGCTGGAAGGCAAGGGCGACCTGCTGTCCATGCTGATCTGCTCGCACTATGAGGCCGCTGATTCGACCGACGGCTCCAGCAACACCGGCATGACCGACACGCAGGTGCGCGACGAGTTGCTCACCATCTTTCTTGCCGGGTACGAGACCGTGGCAAACGGGCTTACCTGGACGTGGTACCTGCTGAGCGAGAATCCTGAGGCCGCCGCGCGCATGTATGCCGAGGTCGACGAAACGCTCGGTAGCCGCGCCGCGACCCTGGCCGACATCCCGAATCTTCGCTACACCGAGATGGTTTTTGCCGAGTCGATGCGGTTGTTCCCACCGGCATGGGCGATGGGCCGTAAGTCGACGGCGCCGGTGCAGCTCGGGGACTATCGCTTTCCCGCCGGCGCAAACTTCTTCTTCAGCCAGTACGTCATCCAGCGCTCGACCCAGTTCTGGGATGAGCCAGAGGCCTTCCGCCCCGAGCGCCACACGCCGGAGAACAAAGCGGGCCGGCACCGCTTCACGTACTTCCCCTTTGGGGCGGGCCGCCGGCAGTGCATCGGCGAGAGCTTTGCCTGGATGGAAGGTGTGTTGTCACTTGCGACCGTCGCCCAACGCTGGCGCTTGCAGCTACTTCCGGGGCAAACGATCATCCCGCAGGCGAAGATCTCGTTGCGCCCCAAATACCCGATGATGATGCGTCTTGAGGCGCGGTGAAGTAGCCTGAAGAGCGTGGCTGTCCCCTCTTCTTTCGCCGCCTTTCACGGCAATACCCGCACGGTGAACGACCTCCGCGCAGCTGTGGCCGCCGGCCGGTTGCCGCACTCCATGATCCTGGCCGGACCACGCGGCGCGGGTAAGTACACCCTTGCCCTGCTGCTGACCATGGCGCTCGAGTGCGAACAGCAGCCGCGCGAGACTGACGAGACGGGTCGCCCACTGGCTGCCTTCTGCGGCCGCTGCCGCAACTGCACCCGAATCGCGGAAAGCGTCGACCTCGACGGGCGTATAGCCGACGCCGTCGCTGCCCGCGAAGAGATGCGCGAAACCGACAAAAAGGACACACGGGTCCTTGTGCAGACCCACCCCGATGTCCTGGTGGTTCCGCCAGATCCGCCGCAAAACCTCATCAAGGTCGGCCAGATCCGCACCGTGATTGGTCGTGCGCAATACCTCCCCTCCGAGGCCTCGGTGCGGGTCTTCATCTTGACCTCGTCCGCGCTGATGAAAGAGGCCGCGAACTCGCTGCTGAAGCTGCTGGAAGAGCCACCGGATCGCGTCCACCTGATGCTTCTGGCCGAAAACACCAGTGAACTTCTACCGACCATCCGCTCGCGCTGTGCCATTGCGCGGCTTGGGGCGCTGCCGCCGGAGGAGATCGTCGCCATCCTTGCCGAGCGCCGCCCCGAACTAAAGCGCAATGAGGCCGATCTGGTCGCCCGGCTCGCTGAGGGTGCCGTAGGCCGGGCGTTATCGCTGGACGTGCCGGCCTATGTGGCCGCACGTGCTGATGCGCTCACGCTGCTTGCCTCCGCCGAGCAGACCAACGACCACAGCAACCTGTTCCGCATGACCGAGACCTACCGC
>CAXTRU010000264.1:3145-5332 GCA_964246665.1 uncultured Acidobacteriaceae bacterium | reverse complement strand
TTATGACGACGAAACGACCTGCGTCACGTTTCGTCGTGTGGCGTATGAGGTGGCCGGGGCGCAGGCGGCGATTCGCGGGGCGGGGCTGCCGGATCGGCTGGCGCAGCGGTTGACGGCGGGGCGGTAAGGGATTGACGCGGCTGGGGCCGCGGCCCTTTTGTTTGGCAATGTGGGGTCCGTAGTGGGATCGATTTCCAGGTCTGGGACGCGGGACGCGGTACCTGATGAAAGCAGGTTCCCCGTTCGGGGAATGACAAGCAAGAAAACAAGAAAGGCTCAGTGCTAGCGGTACAACAAGCAGAAGAAAGGCTCAGTGGTTGCGGAATGACAAGCAAGCAAAACAAAGGTTCCCCGTTTGGGGAATGACAAGCAAGAGAAGCGAAGGCTTCCTGTTCGCTGTGTTAGCGGAGGGAGCCGGGGATGGAGAAGAAGCGGCCCAGGGTGAACACGAACTTGTGCTGGCCGGCGTCGCCGAGGGCGGGGGCTATGGTGATGACGCCGAAGGGAGTTTCGGCGACGAGGCCGAAGTAGAGGTCTTGGCGGGTGATGGTTTCCTGGCCGGGAGCGTGCATCTGGCCAGCCTCGTAGGCGATCCCGAAGTAGATGCTTTGGCCGAGCGGGGCGGGCAGGGTGGCGAGGCGGTGGAGGTAGCCGGGCGTGATGAGGAAGTAGTCCGTTCCGCGCAGTTGGTCGATGGCGAGGGAGCTGACGCGGAGCGGACCGCCGAGCGTGAAGCGGAACGGCTGGGCGACGTCGCGGTCGAACATGGTGCCGCCTTCGGCGCTCATGAGGAAGAGGTCAGATTGAATCTTCGCGGAGCCGTGGCCGATCTCGTGCGCAAAGGCAAACTGCGACTGAATAACGGGCGCGGTGGGATTGTTGGATGTATTGAAGAGATAGCCGACCGAGGTCGCCGAGCGGATGCCGAAACGCGGCACCAGGGCGCGATTCTGATTGTCATAGACGAAGCGGATGCGGGCGGTTTGCGAGTTGCCGTAGTAGTCGGGCAGGTTGTCCTGCCCGGTGGTCGCGAACCAGTCGATACGTTGGTACTGCCAGCCGGCGCGCAGTTCGGCGTACTTGCCGTCGCTCCAGCCGACATCGGCCCCGGCCCCGGCAAACTGGCTTTGACGCTCGGACGCGCGGTAGTTGCCCTCATAGATGTAGAACGGCTGGCGAGTGATGTTGGCGCGCGGCGCCAGGAAGTAGTGGGTGTAGGGGTTGGGCTTCCAATAGTATTCGCCCTCGACGCGGGTATCGAAGCCGACATCGACGTTGGCGCGCAGACCTGAGCCGTAGCCGCCCAGGTCTTGCCAGAGCAGGATGGTGGAGAGGGTGGCCCGGGTAACGCCGGCGGTTTGGGCGGCGATATTCAGGCCGAGATTCAGAAAAGGTGGCCCGGTCTTTTTGTCGTTGACGGAGACGAGCAGGATGGGCCGGTTGGAGTCCGGGCCGTCATAGCCCACGGTGTAGTCGGCGTCATAGCGGCCGTCGGAGCGGATGTCCGCAAGTAGCGATTCAACCTTGGCGGGGTCGACGGGCTGGTTGGCCAAGGGATCGAAGATATGGTGGACATACTCCGTGATGGCGGCGTTGGGCGCTTTGACTTCGACCTGGAGCACGGCTCCGGCGGGCGGACGCTCCTTGGAGCGGCGGTGGGCAAGGTAGGAGGCCCAGTCGCTGTCGCTTAGGGCATAGGGCATCAGCTCGGCCTTGTGCGCTTCAGCGGCGGCGTAGCCTTTGGCGGCGAGTTGGTCGACCTTGAGGTAGTCGTTGGCGGTGAAGCCCTTGACATCGGGCATGATGACGACGTTGGCGAGCTTGCGGTCGGCATCCTCGTTGGCCTCGATACCGACGGCAAAGGCGCGCTGCAGGACACCGAGGATGGAGTCGAGATCGCCCTTGCCGACGGGCTCGAGCGGCAGGCTGACGGCGATGACCACGTCAGCTTTCATGGCGTGGACCTGCGGGGTGGGCAGGTTTTCCAGGATGGCGCCGTCGACGTACTCGTGCCCGGAGAGCTCAAACGGGCGGAAGACGCCGGGGATGGAGGCCGAAGCGCGCACGGCATCCGGCAAGGAGCCGCGGGCAAAGGTGACCGACTTCGCGGCGGTCAGGTCGGTGGCCTGGCAGCGAA
The DNA here is from genome assembly GCA_964246665.1 of uncultured Acidobacteriaceae bacterium. Taxonomy (GTDB): domain Bacteria; phylum Acidobacteriota; class Terriglobia; order Terriglobales; family Acidobacteriaceae; genus Granulicella. Next base: position 3,195 of record CAXTRU010000264.1, on the reverse strand, counting down.
ACGGGATCGGGAGATTGTTGAAGTCGGTCTGGTCGTTGTAGTTCAGGAAC
>CAXTRU010000264.1:0-3135 GCA_964246665.1 uncultured Acidobacteriaceae bacterium | reverse complement strand
TTATCGAGCAGCTCATTGAGGCCGGTGTCGGTGAGGATCGAGTTGCGCAGGGAAACGCCGTGCTTCAGGCCGACGCTGACGCCGTTGGGGAGCTCGCGTTCTTCTTCCCGGCGACGGTAGCTGAGCGCGGCGTAGTTGGCGCTGAGGCGGAAGACGCGGCTGACCTCCTCGCCGGTTAGGATATGGCGCATCTGGTCGATGGTGTGACCGGTGGAGTAGAGCGCGGACAGGATGGAGCCCATGGAGGTGCCGGCGATGACGTCGACGGGGATGTGGTGCTCTTCCATCCACTGCAGGGTGCCGATCTCGCTCATGGCGATGGCCGCGCCGCCGCCGAGGGCAAGGCCGATGACGGGGCGTGTCTTGGGGAGGTCCGTGGGGGCGACCGCGGGATCGGTGGGCGTGAGGCGGAGCTTGGTGGTGGACGCGGCATTTTCTTCCGCGGCGCCGGCCGGCTTGGAGGTGGACGTCGTGTCTTTGCCGCTTTGCTGCTTGCCGTTGGAAGAGTCCTTCGAGCCCATGACGGTGCCCTGCCCGCTGCCCTGCACAGGACCCTGCTGAGCTTTCCCGCCTACGTTCTGCGCCCCTTCCTGGCCGGCGGCGACGGAGCCGGCGGCAGTGGAGCCGGTCTGGGCAAAGGCCGGAACGGCGAAAGCGAGCAGCGTAGCGGTGGCCAGGGCGAGCGTTGTGGGGTGTAGGGAAAAGGGGTTCTTCAACAACGTCGCATCCATCCTGCGGGAAAAGGTCGGCCCGAGTCCGTGAAGATTAAAGCTCTTGGACGCGCGAGGGGGTGCGCCGGATGGCTCTTTTTTGCCCGGCAAGGGTCCGGGACGCTACCACTTCCGTTCCGGTGAGGCGCTCCGGTGTCTCGATTCGGGTCGGATGTGCGGGATAAACGGTGTTGTGGTGCTTCCGTAAAGACCAACGCAACGACCGCCGAGGGCGCCAAGGTACGCCACGGGATCGGTGGCGGCTTGGCGCCCCTTGCTGGGCTGCGGTATTTGGGGCCGGGGTAGGCTAGCGCCTGAGGCTGTACTCCTGGAAGAGCTCCGGAAACTGCTGACCGAGCGAGGCGATCTTGGGGATGTCGCAGACCTGGATGTAGGGGTTGTGCGGGTTCTTGAGGGCGTAATCCTGGTGGTAGTCCTCGCCTTTGAAGAACTGGATCAGCGGGGTGACCTCGGTGACGATGGGGCGGGCGAAGATGTGGGCGTTATCGAGCTGCTTGATGTAGGCCTCCGCGGCTTCGCGCTGCTCTTCGTTGGTGTAGAAGATGCCGGAGCGGTACTGCGTGCCGACGTCGGCGCCCTGGCGGTTCAGCTGCGTGGGGTCGTGGACGACCGAGAAGAAGATGCGCAGCAGCGTGCCGTAGCTCACCTCACTGGGGTCGTAGATGATCTCGATGGCTTCGGCGTGGCCAGTGTCATAGGTGCTGACGCTGCGGTAGTCGGCGGTTTTGGCGTCGCCGCCGGTGTAGCCGACGTAGGTTTCGAGCACGCCCTTGACGCGCTGAAAGACGGACTGCACCCCCCAAAAGCAGCCGCCGGCAAAGACGGCGGTTTCGCGCTGACCGGCTTCCCAGCCGGATGCGGGCGCGACGATGTCCTGGGTTGGCGCGGGGATGGGTTCCTTGCGAAAGCTTGCGATGGCCATGTGCCTCCAGAACCGCAGCCCGAGGTAGAGGAGCAAGGCTGCCACGGCAAAGGGAAACAGGCCGTGCAGCAGGGCGGGTGCGGTCACGGGGATTGGACGCGAGGGGTGGCGTTCGCGATGCGAGGTGTGGGGGGAACCACGGAAGTCAACAGGCCTTCGAGTGTCGGTTGAGGTGTTACTCCTTCGTCAACCTTGGACGGCAAGGGCGCAGGCTGCATCTGTTGCACTGATGGCCGAGCTTGAAACGAAACGGGAGCCGCGTTGGCCGGCTGTGCTGGCCTTGCTGGCCGTGGGTGGGTTGCGGCTGGCCTTGCCGGATGCATTGGCCGTGGGGCCGGCGTGGTTGCTGCTGGTTGTGGTGGGCATTTTGCTGGTGCCGACGATGTGGGCGCTGTGGCGGGGTGGCCACCGCTTGAACCAAGTGATGGGCTATGTGCTCAGCTCGCTAGTGACGGCCGATATGTTGTGGTCGCTGGGGCTGTTGCTGCGGGCGCTGCCGCGGCATACGGAGTCGCCGGGGGCCATGCTGCGGTCGGCGGCGGCCCTGTGGGTGTCGAACATTCTGGTGTTTGCCTCGTGGTACTGGCGGCTGGACGCCGGCGGCCCGCATGCGCGCGAACAGCGAGCCGAGCACGCCAATGGGGCGTTTTTGTTCCCGCAGATGACGCTGAGCGATGGCGACAAGGAGGCCATGGGCCTGCAGGGCTGGAGCCCCAACTTCGTGGATTACCTGTTTCAAGCGTTCAACACGAGCACCGCGTTTTCGCCGACCGATGCGCCGGTACTGTCGCGCTGGGCCAAGGTGCTGATGATGACGCAAAGCTTGATTTCGTTTACGACGGTGGCGTTGTTGGCGGCGCGGGCGGTGAATATTTTGTAGTGGCTAGTGGCTAGTGGCTAGTGGCTAGTGGCTGGTGGCTGGTGGCTGGTGGCTGGTGGCTAGTGGCTAGTGGCTGGTGTGCATCGTTTTGTGTATGGCCGCAGGGTGCTAGCTGAACTAAGTTGGCCTTCATGGGGAAGTCTTTCCGTGATTTGCAGGTGTGGCGCGAAGCCCTGGAAGTTGCCGTGTCTGTCTACCACGTCACGGCGGCGTTTCCGCAGCACGAGCAGTATGGGCTCACCTCACAGATGCGTCGTGCTGCTGTGTCCATCAGCAGCAATATCGCTGAGGGCGCGGGTAGAGAAGGCAGGAAGGATTTCAGGCACTGCGTGCTGGTTGCACGAGGCAGCGTCTGCGAGTTGCAAACGCAAGTCATGCTTGCCGTCCGGCTGGGTTACTGCACACAGCCTGTGGCCGATCAGCTTCTCTGCCGGGTGGATGGAGTTGGTCGAATGCTTAATGGCCTTGCCGCTTTCTTAAAGAGCAAGTTAGAAGCGCGCCATCCTAGCACCACCCACCACAAGCCATCCAACGACTAACCGCAGTACAAATCAAATAGCACCAGCCACCAGCCACCAGCCACCAGCCACCAGCCACTAGCC
>CAXTRU010000263.1:0-5351 GCA_964246665.1 uncultured Acidobacteriaceae bacterium | reverse complement strand
CTATATGCCCGTCCACGCCGATGCGCGCGGCCAACACGACTGAGCCCATGATGCGGGCTTGTTTGGCAGCCTCGGGGTACACGGGAGGCACCTTGGCAACCGTGTGCCCGGCCATCACGCCGCTGGGCACCTGCACCGCTTGCTCCGGTGCTGCCGGCGTACCCTGGGCCGAGGTCTGCGTCTGCGGGACTCCGATGCGCAATGCCAGGGCAGAGCCACACGTGCCAACCAAGGCGGCGCCACATACGGTCACCATCGCCAAACGGTGCTTCAACGAAACCTCGCTACGACCTGCTTTCAGTGACATAAGTCTCCTTTCCAACGTGTTCGCATCGAAGATCCCGATGGTTTGAGGGAGGTTAACCGGCGTAGCGGGTGAAAGACACCTGGCCGCCAGCCGGAGAAGCGCCTTGGCATAGGGCGCTGTTCCACTCAGCGCCTCAGCGGCCAGGGCGTCGCACACCATCTCGCGGCTTTCGGCGAGATGCATGCGGGTGAAGAACAGAAATGGGTGGTAGGCCACAGCCAACGCGAGGACCTCGTAACACAGGTTCTTCGCATAGTCGTTCCGCTGCATGTGCGCCAGCTCATGTGCGTAGGCGATCTCCATCTCTGCTCCGGGAAGTTGGGCAAACCACGCCGGGATGAGGAGCACCTTGCGGCGGACACCGATGGTGACCGGTGCCGCAACACAGGAACTCACCCGCAGGTCAACATTGATCACCTGGAAACGTGCACACAGCTCGTGCCAGCGCTCCAAGGCCGCCGTGGGCAGCTTCGCAGGTGTGGCCTGCTTACGGAGAGCACGAATCTGCCGAAGCCGGTACGCCAAGCGACCACAGCAGAACAGGCTCCAGCCGGCATACGCGGAAAGAAGCACCGGGATCAGCACGTGCATCACGCCGGCTCCACCTACCGTGTGCCCAGCGCCGAGAACGACAGTCACCGTCGCATCCCCACCTTGTTGCTTGACGCCGAAGCACGACAGAAACAAGAGCCCTAAGCGCGCCAAGAACGTCGAGGGCAGCAAGCAGGCCGCGGGCAGCGCGACTTGCAGCAAAAGGATCCCGACCCAAAGCCGGTGCCTCACTTCTTTGGTTGCCTTCCGTGCAGCCAACTCCAACAGCAGACCAACGAAATACAGCAGCGTTACCTGCCAGGCGGAGTTCAACAGGTAAGCCAGGCCAACACGCGCAAGCAGGTTCATGCGTCCTCGCCTTCCTGCTCGCTCTCGAGCTTCCGGGTCAGCTCGGCGAGCTGCTTGGCATCAAGGTGCCGGGTCTTGACCAGGCTCATCACCAACTCCTCACTGGAGCCGCCGAAGACGCGGTCAATAAAGTCGCGGAGCACCTGGCCGGTCGCCTTGGTCTCGCTCACGGTGGGGCTGTACACAAAGGCGCGGCCCTGGCGTTCGCGTTTCAGCTGTCCCTTGCGCTCCAGGATGTTGAGCATGGTCTGGACGGTGGTGTAAGCCAGACCCTGCGCCAGGCCGTCCTGCACGGCGGTGACATTGCTCGGGCCAAGTCGCCAGATCACCTGCATGATCTGCAGTTCCAGCTTGGTAAGGGGGGCTTTGCGTTCTTTGGCCATGGATGCTCCTAAGCAAATAGGACTTTACGCAGACCTCGGCACCCTTGTCAACTAACACTTTAGGACTTGGCTCCCGCATCCCTCCGTACCGACCGTCAGCAGCCAGTCACCATGGCGATCCTCGATCAGTAAAGAGTCTGCCCAGCAACCCGGCAGCCGGGCAGATACCCGGTACAATCGACAACTGGATCACCATGGCAGAGACCCAGCAGCAAAAGCCCCTCCCCACACAACCAGTGCCGGTTCCGGAAGCCTGGGTCAAGACAGAGCTCGCACGGCACCCGCAACGCCCGTATCCGATGGACTACATTGAAGCCCTGTTTACGGACTACAGCGAAATCCACGGCGACCGGCAGTTCGGCGACGACCCGGCGATGGCCGCGGGCATGGCGCGTTTTCACGGCGACCCGGTGCTGGTCATCGGCAACCTGAAAGGGCGCACGCTGAAGGAGCGCGTCACGCGCAAGTTCGGCTCACCGGACCCCGAAGGCTACCGCAAGGCCCTGCGCGCCATGAAGATTGCCGAAAAGTTCGGCCATCCGATCTTCACCTTCATCGATCTCGCGGGCGCGAACCCGGGGTTGGGGGCGGAGGAACGCGGCCAGGGCGAGGCCATCGCCCGCAACCTTCTGGAGATGAGCCGGCTGCGCGTACCCACGATCGCCACCATTACCGGTGAGGGCGGGTCCGGCGGTGCGCTGGCCCTGGCCGTCGCCGATCGCGTGCTGATGCTCGAAAACGCCATCTACTCAGTCATCTCGCCGGAGGGCTGTGCCTCCATCATGTGGAAGGACGCGAGTAAAAAGCAGCAGGCAGCGGCAGCGCTGCGTTATACCGCGGTCGACGTGAAGCGATTGGGCTGTGTGGACGACGTGATCCCGGAGCCCGAAGGCGGAACGCACACCGATCCCGCGTTTGCCATGCAGTTAGTGGGCGAGCGCTTGGGGCGGCACTACGCCGAGCTCAAGTCCGAACCGCTGGAAAGCCTACTGGCCACTCGCTACCGCAAGCTCCGCAACCTCGCGCAGTTCTACACAGTGGCGTAGGCTGCTGAGAGGGGAACCGTCCCGTTCGCCTGAGAGGAATGACGCTAGCTTGGCAGTGATGCGCGATGCAAGAGAAACGGCGCCCCGGTCGCTGGAGTTTGCCCTGTTTGCGATTGGGTTGCTTTGGTTATCGGCGGCACGCTCCGGCGCCGAAAGCGCGGCGGAAGGCATCGCACGCGTCATCCATGCGGATGCGCTGCGCCCCTTACTCGACCAAGTTTTTCTCCTGATTCTGCTTATTACGGGCTTCACCGCGCTGCAGTGGGTGTCCACGCGCAAAGGCAGTGTGCGCGAGGCAAACGCCTTGCCTACCCGTGCCACCGCCGCTCGTGAGTGGCAAAAGGGTGTGGCCTTTGGCTGGGCCCTGCTGCTCCTCGTCATTCTGCCCATGGTGGTTGTGGGCGATTTGCATCCCCAGTTTTGGCTGGCGCTGCGGGCCTGGGGCGTCGCTCTGTTGGCGCTGCTTACCTTGCTATTGGGCGCGCTGGCGACAGAGATGGCCTTTCGCGGATTTCTCTTCCGGCGACTGATCGGGGCGACAGGGCCGGTCCTCGCAACGGTGTTGCTGTCCCTGGTCTACGCCTTCGTCGCGACTTCGCCGCTCAACAACACATCGTTCAGCTTCTTCGTCGCCTTTGCGGGCGGCGTCTTGTTCTCCTTGGCATACCTGCGCACCCATGCGCTCTGGCTCGGGTGGGGACTTCACTTCGGCTGGCTGGCCTCCATGGGTGTGCTGTTTGGTCTCCCGCTGGCAGGCTCGTCCGACTTCGCCAGTGTCGTCGCAACAGACAGTTCCGGCCACGCATGGCTGACCGGTGGAGCGTATGGGCCGGAGGGCGCCGTGTTTACGGGGCTCGTTCTGCTGGCCGGAGCCATCGCGCTCTATCCGCTCACGCGCGAGTACGCCTGGAATTACACGCACCCGCCGATCGTTCCCGGCGGCTACCCCATGGACGTCGCGCCGCCTGCGGCCCACACCGCCATGGAGGCCGCCTCCGCGCCGCAACTTGTTCAAATCCTTGGGGCGACACCCGTCCAGGGACCTGTGCCGCCGCGACCGGCAACGACAACGATGCCGCCCGCTTCCTCTCCGCTGCCGCAGCCGGGCGAGAGCCTCGTACCCCACGGGTCAAGGCCCGAGGTTTTGCCCGGCCAAGGGCGCGATTCTGACGGGTCTGAGTAAACTCACCCAGACCGCAAACCATGCTTTTTGCGCGTGGCACAAAGGTGCGCTTGCAACGAGGAACCCATTGGGTGCAGAATCTTGGCATTCAGAGGTGGATTATGGGCTCCCGTGTACGCATCGCCTTGGCGGTCCTTGGCACGTTGGCAGGCGGCGTTTGCCCTTCGCCAGCCCAGGTTTTTGTTGTCGGCATGAAGACGGCAACGGCGGATGTCACCACGGAGTTCCAACCCACCCACGTCGCCCTGCCGCAGCAACCGTTGGACGAGCGCGGACGCTTGGACCTGATCCGCAACCTGGAAGCAGAGCAGGGCTTTGCGCATCGCGAACTCCCCCTGGGTACCGGCCTGACCCTGCTGGCGAACGGCAATCTGACGCCCAGGGAGGACGCCTACAAGCGCATGCTCTACGAAAAAGGCCAGTCGGCCGGCCCGGGCGACCGCATCGAGATCAGCAATCTGCAGTTCAAGCCGGACCGCATCGTCATCGACTTCAACGGTGGGCCCTACGCGAAGCACCGCTTCCTGAGCCACGTCTCCCTCAACAACATGCCCTTGGCGCAGCAGGGACCGGCGGCGACAGGCTGCCGTGTGACGCTGGTCTTCGAAGGGGGCGTCCCCGAGGTGACCGCGGCCGAGGTGAAGGCGCTGCTCGATCCGGAAGTCGACTTCAAAGCGAAAAACAGTGCCGAAGCCTATGCGGACACGCTGCCGCTGAAGGTTCGCGACGCCATTGAGGCGCACGAGATTTTGGTAGGAATGAACCGCAAGATGGTGCTGGCCTCCGTCGGTCAGCCCAAGGCCAAGCACCGGGAGCACGTCAAAGACGGCGACGACGACAGCGCCATCTTCGAGGAATGGATCTACGGCGATCCGCCACAGGACACAAAGTTTGTGCGCTTCCAGCATGACCATGTCGTTCGCCTAGAGGTCGCGGCGCTGGGCAAGCCGGTGCAGATCTTTGAGCGCAATGAGGTCGGTGGGGAGCACACCCCCACGCTGGAAGCTCGCACCATCGTGAACGGGGACACGCACCGCACCGGCGACAATGGCTCGGCGGCCGCGCCGGCGCCCACGCTTCGCAGGCCAGGGGAACCGGTGGAAGATTCGGGCGTTCCGGGCCTGGGCAAAGTCGTCGTTCCGAAGGACACCTCCACGGGCGCTCCACGACCAGCAACAACGCCGCCACCGAACCAGAATCTGACCGCAGCCAGGTAGGCTGACCTGTCACCCGGTTCCATGAGGCCGCTGAAGACGTAGTACACTCGTGAAGAGCCCCGCCGGGCTCGGGCCCTCGCGCGCTTATGTTCGCTTGAGCACCCGAAGTGTCGAGCTTTCCGCTTGAGTGTGTGTACCGGCCAAGGCAAACGATGGAAACGAGGGACCGACAATGGCCAAGATCGCCAAAACTGGAGACCGTAAAAAGGTCATGGATACACAACGGAGCACGGATTGCCCCAAGTGCTCAAAACCGACGCGCATCGTGAAGCGCGTAAAAGACCGCGAGCGGGGAACGCCCGGTGGCGTGTACAT
>CAXTRU010000262.1:4018-5407 GCA_964246665.1 uncultured Acidobacteriaceae bacterium | reverse complement strand
CTGTGGGAGGAAGCCAGGCTGCACTGTCCAGGTCGCCCAACACCTCAACCGGGATCTTGGCCGCGGAAGCTAACGAGATCAGCCATGCAACGCCATCGGCTTGCGACGGGGCGGCTTGATACGCAGCCCGCAAAAGCTCGTTGGAGCGGTACGTCCCGTTGTGGCTAAGGTAGCTGCGCAGGGTGGCGTCCATCGCGGGTTTCAACGGCCCATACAACGAGTGCTGCCGGGCCCGATGCGCAACCCGCGCGAAGCCAGTCCAGAAGCCTTCCGGCGCCGGGCCGTTGTCCTGCAGATTTTGCAGCGCATGAAGCGCGTCCGTCCAGGCCGCCACCGCCTCGGGGTGCCGGTTCATGCCCCACAGCAGCGACGCCCTGACGTCGAAAGCTTCCGCCCACTCAGGGGCTAGCTCCAGAGCATGGGCTGTCTCCGTAAGAGCTGCGTCGTTTCGACCCCCTTCGGCCTCGGTCTGCGCCAGGGTCAGGTAGGCCTGCGCGTCCTTGCCGCTTTCCAGGTCCGCGGCCAGAACGTCGTCGGGCGAGGTGGTCCCGGCAGGCTGCGTGAGCAACCACTGACCATACCGACCGGCGAGGTAAAACCAGGGCTGCCCGGTGAGGTGTTGCGCGGCGTTGGGCGGCGACTTGACCCGCTCCGCGATCGTCGCCTGCAGCCCGAGACTGTTCTCAAAGGTCGTGCCGACCGCTGACGGCGCGGCATGGACATACAGGCCAGCCAGGGCCGTGTAGTTTCCCTGCCAGGTCGCGCCGAGCCCGGCACCGCGGGCGGCTACGGCCCGCAGCGCCAGCTCCGCGGAAGGCTGATCCAGGGCTGCCTCCGTCGCTGCATCGGCAAGCGCCTCCTGCTTGCTCGCTGCAAGACGCACCAGGGTGTCCGGGCTTGATCGTGCAAGCAGACGCAGGTACGCGGTCTGCGGAGGAAAGATGTCGTTCTCACCGGTCCACGCCAGATGTAGCATCTGGACTTGCGCGGGTGTGTCGCCCACAGCACCAAATGCCTCCACGCCTTTGTCGATCACCTGAGAACGTAGTGACGAACGGGGATGCGCCCGCAGGTATGCCTCCAGCGTACGGGCAAGCTCCGCAAAGGCCAGCCGGGCTTCCTGCAGCTGCACCAGCGACGAGATCTGCGTGTCGCCTTGCTGGCCGCCTGCGCTGAACATGGCGGTACGCCAACTCGCCTCCAACGCGCCAAGTCCTGCAGCATGCGCGGCCGGGATCCATCGAGACAGCACCTCGTCCCTCCCGGCAGCACCGCGCTGGGCTGCTAGCTGGGCGGCAAAGCTTGCGTGCTCTTCCGGTGTTGCGTACTGCGCCACCGCCTCGCCCATGGCGTTCAGGGCGCTGTTGAACTGCGCCGCCGCCCTTGTCT
>CAXTRU010000262.1:0-3973 GCA_964246665.1 uncultured Acidobacteriaceae bacterium | reverse complement strand
CGTCGGTTACCGAAGCCAAGCCCTGCGACCGTACCTGCGCGCTGAGTGCCCCTGGCGACGACGGAGAACCCCCGGCAGCCGTTAACGCCGCGCGCAGTGTCCGGAACGCCTCGTCCGTGCGCCGTGTTCGCGTCAACACGCGGGCATACACGGTTGCATCGTCGGCACCGATGCGGGGCTCGTCGCCCGCAAGCAGATCGGCACCGGCTGCGGCTGCGCCCTGCTCGGCGTAGTGCTGCGCTTCAGGCAAAAGGCTCCACTTTTCCAGCTGCGCAGCCATCTGAAAGAAGTCGTGCGGTGTGCTTTGCGCCCCGCGCAGATACGCAGCCTCCAGCGATGCCACGACCTCAGCCGTGTGTCCCTGGCGCGCCTGCGCCTTCGCCGCCGCGAGCATCCACTGCGGGTCCCTGTAGCTGAGCTGGTACAACCGCCGGTAGTCAGCGACGGCCTCGTTGTAACGGCCAAGCCGCTCTTCAAGACCCGCCTTTGCAATAAACAGGTCGCTGCGCCCCGGCCGCAAAGCGACTGCCTGCGTATACGCCCCCAGCGCGGCATCGGCGTCGCCCAACAGAGCCTCCGTCTCGCCTAGCGCGACGAAGAACCGTGCGTCCCGCGGCGAGCTCTGCACGGTTTGGCGATAGAACCCGAGCAGCTTGTCGTTCCCGTTGTGCTGCGCCGCGTACACGGCAGCCTCGCGGATCAGAGCGCTGTCTTCCGGGTAGGCGCTTACCAGCGCAATGTACTGGTCCACCGCGCCGCTGAAGTCCTTCGCCTGCGTCAGTGCCGGGATCAGCCCCTTGCGCAGCAAGGCGGTACGGGCGCGCCGTTGATCGGGCGTCATCGCGGCTGTTTGCACAGCGCTCAATCGGTCCCGGTAGAAGGTTTGCAACCCGGCGAGGTCACCGGCCTTGGCATAGCTTTCCGCCGCAAGCGCGAGGTACTGCGCGTTGTACGGATCGGCCTGCAACAGCCCCTGCGCAAGCACGCGTCCACGCGCCGGATCGCCGCTCTCATTGGCCTTGGTCGCCGCCTCAGCCGTGAACTGCTGGGTGAGCGGTGATTGCGCCGCATGGGCTGCCTCCACCAGCACATCCACCGCTTGCTTTTGGCGCTCGTTGCGCCAGTTGAAGTCCACCGTGGACCGCACCACGCCCAGGATGCGCGGGTTCTCGCGATACGTCGCATTGACCAGCCGTTCGGCGTCGGTGAGGTCGTTACGGCTTTCGTAGGCCTGCACCAGCGCGTAGCGGACCTGCAGCTTCTCCACCGGATCGGGCGTGAGGTCTGCCTCGCGGGTCAGGGCCGCTTCTTGGGCCGCGGCGTCGTTGCGCGTTTGAGCGTAGGCGGCGAGATCAGCCGCCCCATCCGCCGTTGTGGCTCGTTGCACCGCCGCCAGCAGCAAGGGCGGCACCTGCGCCTGGCGACGCTCCGCCTCCAGAACCGCCACACGAAGCTGCAAGGCCTCGAAGCTGCCGTTGCGGCTCAGTTCCGTGGCTGTCGCAGTGTCGACCAGCGTTGACGTCTCAGCCCGCCTGGCCAGGGTAAGCAGCCGCTCTGCGCTTGGTCCGCTAGTATCGAGACTGCCCGTGAGGTCCCCGGGCAAACCCGCAGCTACCTGCCGATCCGTACGCGACGGCACACCGGCAGCAGCTGTCCCTGCCAGCGCGGCCATGGTGTACTCCCGCACGGCCCCGGCCATGTCGCGCTTGCCTTCCAGGATGGCGCCGGCTTCATAGCCAAAGAGCGCCGGAGCGCTGAAACGGGTTCGCGCCGCACTGATTTCGCTCAACGCCGAGTCGAATTGGAAGTAGTCCCAGAAGACCGTGGCCGCTTGCAGGTAGGTTTCGGGGTCGCCCGGCGCGGTGGCCGGCATGCGCCGCCAGAACGCACCAGCCGCGCCGTAGCTCGCCGGCGTTCCATCGGCGTGATCGGCCAGGATGTCGCCGATGCGCGCCAATCGGTCGCGGTCCCCAGGGTTGGTCGAAAGCAGGCGCTGCTCAATGGCGACAGCGGCCGCGATGTGCCGCTCCGGTCCCCTCGGGTCCAACCAGGCCAGCGAGCGGTTGAGGTCCGCTGCCGTTGTGCCCACACCTGTGTCCGCGGGATACGTTTGCGCGAGTGCGTCGAACAACGGCGCACTGCGTTCGAAGTGCGACGCCCAAAGTTCCGCCTCGGCACGCTCCTGCACCGCAGCCGGATTGGCTGACGGGCTCGCCTCCGCAGGCAGGGCCGCAAGCTCTGCCTGCAGCTTGCCGGTGCGGCTCAGATAGGCGAAGAACGCGTTTCGCAAGTCCGCCGACTGCCACCAGCTCTGCCGCAGCAGGTGCTCCCAAGCGGCATCGTCTTGGGTGGGCTTGCTGCTGTACGCGGTCAGCAGATTCTGCGTGAACACCAGGTCATGCGGGAAGCGCTTGTGGGCATACAGATTCAGCTCCAGCGCAAGTTGCGGTCCGCCGCCGCGCACGTCAGCGAAATAGGCATCCAGCTCCGTGCCGGAAAAGATATCCGTGACCTGCCGCACCAGCTTCGCGTAATCGCCACTGCGCTTCTGCCGCAGATAGAAACGTGCCAGCTGGTCGTACCAGCTCCGGTCCCCAAAGCGTGCGATCGCGGCGCGGAAGACCTCCTCCTGCTGCGCGGACAGATTGTTCTGGCTGAGAAAGGTCGCCAGGCGCTCATACAGCTTCGGGTCGGCGGGGTTGCGGTCGAGCTCTGTGCGCAGCACGGCCAGGGCCTGCGGTAGTTGATGCAACGCCGTCAGCCGCTCCAGGTAGCGGTTCAGCACCTGCGCATACGCGGCGGCGGCCGGGCTTGGCTCGGGCGCGGGCTCGCCCGTGTTGAGTTGCACGGCATGGCTGGCGCTCGGTTTTGCTGGTGGCGCGAGGCTCACCTCGCTCGACACCTCCGCCTCTGCGGCGTTGTCTGCCTCCGGTTCGGTCGAAGGGCCGGCTTCGGTGTCCGCGTCGTCAGGCGTCATCGCTGCGGTCGCGGACGAGCTTGCGGCCGGACCGGCCAGCGCCGCCGTGGATAGCGGGAGGTTTCCCGTCCGCTCACCAAGCTCCTTCAGCAAGCGGTCATACACGGCAAACTCTGCCGTGGTGTCCTTTCGCCGCGCATCGGCATCCGCCATGGCCAGCGCCACGTTGAGGCGCTCCGGCGCGTGCGGAAAGCTCTGCAGGAAGGCGGCACCGGCCTGCAATACAGCCGCGTCTTCGCCATATTGCGCGTAGGCTTCGATTAGCTTGGCATGAAACGCGGGGCGCTGCGAGTCGTTTGGGGCTTCGGTGTCCAGAAGTGCAAGCAGCGCCGCCGCCTTGGCGCGGTGGAAGTAGGGCTGCGCCTTGGTTTCCTGTTGCGCGAAATTCTCCGGCAGGTCCTGGCCGTTCAGCCAGAGGGAAAGCACGCCATTCCAGAAGCCCGATCCCTGGTCCAGCGTGCCGATATCGCGATATATGCTCAGGTTGCCGGCACCCAAGGCGATGGGCTGCTCGGGCGCATCCAGCAGCAGGCCCACCATGGCGGCCAGCCCAGCCTCGTGTGCCGGGCGTCCATCGGCGACCGCTCCGGGAAGGTGAGACAGCGCGAAGGCGTACCGGGCCGCGTCCTCATAGGCCTGCGCCGTGGCCGTTAGCTGCTCCAGCGTGTACAGCTCATCTGGTGTCCAGTTCTTGCCGGTGGGGTCCCGCTGCTCTTTGCCGTCTCGGTAGCTGGCGAGCACCGCTAACGCCGTTTCAGGATGCGATGCATGCCGGTAGTACGCGAACAGCTTGGTTGCCGCCTGCAGGTCGTTGGGGTTCTGGCTGAGTCGAGCTTGCGCGTCCGCAACGAAGCGCCGAGTGTTGTGCGTGGCAGCCAGCAGGTCGAAGTAGCTGTTCAGCAACTCCTGCGGCCACAGCGCCGAGAACGCACCGTCATACACCGCCAATGCGCGACGTTGCGCCTCGGCAGCATCGCCCTGCAACGCCAGCAGCGC
>CAXTRU010000261.1:0-5409 GCA_964246665.1 uncultured Acidobacteriaceae bacterium | reverse complement strand
GCTCGAGATGACGCTCGAGAGCAGGGCGCCAGGCGCGGACTTCAGCTTCCGGCAGGACTGCTGCCTGGTGCTGGGCAGCGAAGGCATCGGCCTGCATGACTTGGTGAAGCGTACCTGCGACTTCCTGCTGAGTATCCCCATGGCCGGCAGCGTGTCGTCGCTGAATGTGTCGGTTGCGGGCGCCGTGGTGATGTACGAGGCCATGCGGCAGCGGCGCGGCACCGGGGGAGCTCGCCCAGAGGCCTCCCGAGCGTCCAAACAGGGACGGCCACAGAAGGGCCTCGGATCTTGAGGCAGGTTGTGGCATTGCGCTTTCCCAAATCTTTTGGTGTCTTGTTGCTGCTCGCGGCGCTCTCGCCCGCTACGACCTTTGCGCAGGCACCCACGCCCGCTCCGGCGCAGAGCTCGCCCGTGCCAAGCTCCCAGGCCCCGCAAACGCCCGCGCCCGACGATGCCGAGCCACCCCATCCCAGGGGACAGATCATCATCCAGAGCCACGGCGAGCCGCCCTCAGGCGCACCCCCTGCGCCTTCAACGGCTCCCGGGCAGGCCGCGGCTCAGCCTGCGGATGATGCCAAGGTCGACGTCTCTGACGCGGAGCGCGGGGCGCTGTTGTTTACCGCCTATGACCTCGACGCCCGGCTGAACCTGGTGCAAGCCGGTCTGAATATGCGCGCGCGCGTCACAGTGCGCAACGCCGGGTCCACGCCGCTGCGGCAGATCGCGCTCCAGGTCTCGTCGTCGTTGCACTGGGACAGCGCCACCCTGCTGGGCACGCAGCTGATGCCCTTAACCTTGGCGCAGCATCGCGTCGACACCGATGCCGACCATACCGGCGCGGCGAACGAAGCCGTTCTGTCGCTTCCAACACCGCTAGCCCCTGGGCGATCCGCGATGCTCGACCTCTTCTACTCCGGAACCCTCGCGCAAAGCGGCGACCGCCTTGCCCGCCTGGGTGCCAATGCCAACCAGCAGCGCAGCGCGGATTGGGACGGCATTAGCCCGGAGTGGACCGGCCTGCGCGGCTTCGGCAATGTCCTCTGGTACCCGGTCGCGGCGCCGCAGCTCTTTTTAGCCGAGGGCAATACGTTGTTCACCGCCATCGGTCGCGCGCGGCTGCGGGACGAAGGGGCCAGCATGCGGCTTCGGCTCAGCGTGGCCTACAGCGGTGAGCCACCCGTGGCGGCCTACTTCTGCGGGCGCCGCGCGGCCCTGAAGGCCCTCGCAGACGACCCCAGCGCGCCAACCTCCACCGGCAACGGCGTCGCTACGGCCGAGTTCAGTCCACAGCCGCTCGGCTTCCGGCTGCCCAGTCTTTTCGTCATCGAGCAATCGGAGATCCTCGTCGGCGGCCCTGGCGATAGCTCCGTCCCTGTGTCCTCGTCGTCATTGGACAGCCCGGCGGAAGAGCCCAGTTCCAGCTCAAGCGCAAGCCCACCTTCGAGCTCGAGTTCCAGCTCCAACCCAAGCCCAAATGCCAGTAACGAAACGCTCGCGCTGCGAACCCGGCCGCAACCGGTGCCCTCGGCGACTGACACCGCAGTCATCGCGCTCGCCTCTACGGACCCCGGCTCGGCCGCGGGCCTGGGCGCGGCAGCCAACCGCGCGTCCGCCCTGCTTGCGGACTGGATGGGCTCGCGCCCGCTTTCGGCACTCACTATCCTGGACCACGACGGCCAGCCCTACCAGGATGGTCCGCTCCTTGTGGCTCCCGCCGCCACCTTGCAGACCTCACCCGAGGCGCCCGCGCTGGTGTACAGCCTGACGCACGCCTGGGTGCAGACCGGCCAGCCGTGGATGGACGAGGGCCTGTCGCAGTTCTTCGCGCTGCTCTGGGTGGAGCGTGAGCACGGCCGTGACGCCGCCCTAAGCCAACTCGCCGGCCTGATGCAGCCCGTTGCGCTGGCTGAGCCGGACATCGCCACGGCCACAGACACGCCGCCCGGTCAGCCCCTGATCGCCGCTCCGGACGAGCTGTTCTATCGCCGCAAGGCAGCCGCTGTTTGGTGGATGCTGCGCGAAATCACTGGAGAAAAACCCCTACGCGCCGCCCTGGAAGCCTGGCGCACCCAGCCCGAGTCGCAACAACCCGCCGAAGCGCAAGCCGTTGCCTTTCAGCATCTGTTGGAACGACTGAGCGGTAAGGATCTGGGCGGCTTCTTCAGTGATTGGGTGCTGCGCGACCGGGGGCTGCCAGACCTGTCCATTACTGGCGTTGCTACGAGTCAGACGCCGGCGGGTGCCGGGCATAACACCGGCTGGCTGGTCGCGGTGACGATGCACAACGACGGCGCTGCCCTTGCGGATGTGCCGCTCACGGTGCGTTCGGGCAAGTTCAGCACCACGCAGCGCGTCCGCGTTCCAGGCTTCGTCCAGATTACCGAGCGTGTCCCGGTGGAAGCCGCGCCGTCTGAGGTGGTGCTGAACGACGGCAGCACCCCGGAGCTCCGCTCCTCAGTGCACTCACGCGTACTGGACGTGCGGGCGCCGTAGCCTAACGGGGAGGCGGCGTTGTGGCAGGGGGACGCGGCGTGCTGAACGGCGCCTGCTCTAACGGCGACAGGTTCGGTACTGCCAGCGCGCTTGGCCGCGCGCCGGGAAGAGCGACACCGCTCCCGACCGGCCGAACGCTCGAGGCCTGCCCTACGCCGGTACAGGTCTGCGGTGTGCTCCAGCTCTTTTCGCAGGTAAACACCACGCGCAGCGGGTCGATCGATGTCGGTGGGAAGGGCACCACCTGCTCCAGCCCATCGCCGAGCTGCGGCAGATACCGCGCGGGCAGCCACAAGGCCGCGGCCGGAGCACTTCCGCTCAGACTCAGCGTGTACCCGGCATGCGCCACGGTGGCGCTGACGGTCACCTGGGCACCGGGCCCAAGTTTTACCTGGGTCGGCGCCAGCGTAAGCACCGGCCAACCCCCCGCGGGGGTGGACCCAAGCTGCCAGGTCAACCGGTTGGGCTCGGCGTCGGTCGCAACAGCCGTCGTTGCCGATGGCCCCTGGCCGGCTGCAGGTAGCAGCATGTCGATTGTGCCGCCCCAACCGATACCGCCCGGGGCTGCCACTGCCAGGACCACCGCTTTCCGGTGTGCCACGGCACCGCGCCGGCTCCTCGCGGTCACGGCTACCGGCGTCACCGTCAAAGGCCCGTGCACCACGTGGACCGACACTGTTCCCGACGACTGAAGGTCAGTCGGCACCCGCGCCGAAAACAGCGATGCCCACAGCAGGGCCCAGCGCGCCGGGATGTTGGCGCCCTCAATGGCCAGCTCGCCTTGCTCAGGCCGTTGCGGGTCAAAGGCGGCGGAGGTCAAGGTTAAAGGCTCCGGTGCCTCGTCCGGCAGCGTGCAACGCAGCTGCGCCAGCACTGCGGGATGCAGCTGAAAGCCAGAGCCGCAGGTGATCTGCAGATCCAGGGGCTGGGTGGGGAAGAACTCGGCGCGCCGCAGACCACCCAACGTGAGCTTGCTGGCAAAGTGTGCGTCGCCCAGCGTCCCAGCCAGCGTGGCATCCAGGTTCAGCGAGCCACGCCAGCCCCGGTCATCGCCGGTCAGGATGCGGCTGGCCTCGCCCAGCGGCGCATTGTGCCAGCTCGCGATGAAGTTCACCGGCACAGCGGCCGCAGTTTCAGCGCGCCGGAGTTCCCCTTCCAGCCGCACCGTGCCTGGATCGGTGATGTTGGTGTCCGTTCGTGCTGGATGGCCCACCACGCGCACGCGCCACTGCTGCGGCGAAGGCAGCCAAAGTGCAAAATCGGTTTCGGTCAGCGAAAACGGCAGCTTCTCCACGCCAAGCTTCACGTTGACGCGCCCGCTGGTGGCTTCAATGTAAGGGAAGCGTGGCGCCGGGCCGGCGTGGCGCTGCGCTGTGGGTGCGCTGTTCACGCGGCTGGCATGCAGCAACACGTCAGAAAGGTTCCACCGCCCGTCCGCATTGCGCACCAGGTTCACGCTTGGGTTCACGAAGCGCACCGTGGAGAACTCCACCGGCCGGTGCCACAGCGAGCTGACCCGCAACGTTGCTTCCACGGTGTTGGCGCGAATGGTGGGCTCGGCCCCAAACGCCGGGTCCTCACTCACCACCAGATTGCTCAGGGTGAAACCGGGCACAGGCAGGATGTGGAACGAAACATCGTCCAGGTGCACTGGACGCCCAAGACTCGCGCTCATGGTGTCGGCGATCCTGGCACGATATCGATTGGCGTTGATCAGCGGTGGCGTCAACACCAGCAGCAGGAGCACCAGCGCTGTTCCCGCAACCAAAAGCAACCGCCGCCGAAGCGTCGCCCCCGTTCGGCGGGCCGTAGGCAAGGTTGGTTCCGCAGGTTCAGCAGCTTCGGCAGAGGTTGGCGATGGATGCAAGCGCATGGGGCGGACGATGCCGAGCCGAACGGGGCCGCGAGCCTAGCGCGTCACGTGGAACGTACGGCTCCACCGCGTTTGCGTGACGAAGTGCGTGGCCTCGTGCACAAAAAAGGCAATCCGGTCGCCCAGGCTGGTCTTGTCTTCCTGGTCGGAAGGCGTCATAAACGACCAGTACACGAACATGGGCCGGCCTTCGATGTTTTCAAGCGGCACAAAACCCCAATAGCGGCTGTCCAGGCTTTCCGTCCGGTTGTCGCCCATGGCGAAGACCTTGCCTTCGGGCACGACCAGGTCGCCGCCTTTGATATGTGTGGGCAGGTTTTCGCGCCAAACCTCGGTCAGCTGCGCGTCGGGCGAGGGTGGCACGTTGGGGAAGTCGTCCCGGTAGGGCTGGTAGGCGTGCTCCGGGTTGCCGTCGTCGGCCGGCATGCCCGCATACGGCTCTTTCTGCGCCACGCCGTTGACGAAGACCACCCCGTGCTCCAGGTGAATCCGGTCACCCGCAATGCCGATGGCGCGCTTGACCAGGATCAGGTCCGGGGTTTCCGGGTTCGGCTTCAGGAAGACGATGATGTCGCCGCGCTGCACCGGGCGGTAGTGCACAAAGGGCGCCCACTTCGTCGGCGGCGACAGCGTAACGCGGTCCACCACAACGTGATCGCCCACAAGCAGCGTTTGCACCATTGAGGGCGACGGAATCTCAAAGTTCTGGAAGATAAAGCCGAAGATGAACAGGCCGATGACCAGCACCACAGCCATCGACGCCAAGGCTTCCAGCGGCGTTTCGGCATCTTCGTCCCGGTCACTTACCGCACGCGGGCGGGTCGTCGGTTCCCCCATGTCTGCCGGCGCGGTCGCGCTTTGCTCCACCATCTGACTCGTTCCTCGCTGCGCGGCCGCATCTCTGGCACAGGCCAGACGATGTTCAGTGTAACCGAGCGCCTGCCCTGTCGCCCGCTTCAGTAACAGTACGCAACATCACTCAGCGCGGAACGCCTGCCCGCTGCCGCACCCAATCCGCCACCCACCGCAGCCGGGCCAGGGGC
>CAXTRU010000260.1:0-5422 GCA_964246665.1 uncultured Acidobacteriaceae bacterium | reverse complement strand
TTTCTGACCTGCGCTGCGACTACTCGTTTGCCGGGCATTTGTGCGCAGTCTACAACCGCAGGCCTGTGGAAGGGGCGGGTACTTCACGCGTGGAAGTGTTTACCACCACGGTGCAGCAGCGGGATCAAAAAGCAGAGGCCCCGGAAACGATTCCGGGGCCTGCAGGGCGGGACAGAAATTACTCGCGCGTATCGACTTCCTTGAGCCGGGCTGCCTTGCCGCGAAGACCGCGGAGATAGAAGAGCTTGGCGCGACGGACGCGGGCGGAGCGAACCTTTTCGATCTTGTCGACGACCTTGGAGTTGAAGGGGAAGATGCGCTCGACGCCCTGGCCGAAGCTCATCTTGCGAACAGTAAAGGAGCCCTGAGGTCCCTTGCGGCAGGCGATCACCATGCCTTCAAAGGCCTGGAGACGTTCTTTGTCGCCTTCCTTGATTTTGACCTGAACGCGAACCTGGTCGCCAGGAGCGAAGTCTGGGAGGTCGGTCCGCTCGAGCTTGGCGGCGAGTTTCTGCATTACGGGATGAATAGACATGACGAAATCCTTGCGTAGAGTCGCAGGAGTTAGTATAGCGCAGCTTGGGGTTCACCGTGCGCGGGAAGGGCAAAACAAGAGAAAGGCGAGATGAGTCACTGCCGGAGCAAGGCAAGATGAGTCACTGCCGGAGCGCGTTCTTTTCTTTTGTCATTGTTTTCTTTTGTCCTGTGTGGGGGAGTGGCAGGAAGGAGAGGCAAACAGCAGGTTCCCCGTGCGGGGAATGACAAAGAAAAGAGAGATTCCCCTACGGGGAATGACAAAGACAAGGAAGATCCCGTGCGGGGAATGACAAAGAACAAAAAGGTTCCCGGTGTGGGGAATGACAAAGAACAGAAAGGTTTCCTGTGTGGGGAATGACAAGGAACTCATTGTTTTCTTTTGTCATTCTCCGAACGGAGAAACCTGCTGTTTGTTTCAGAGGTAAAGCGATCGGCTCCACCAGCAGCAGATCCTCAAGGCTGGATTTTTCTTTTGATCAACCTAATCGTTTCCGTTCTGGAAAAGGCTTCAGGGTGCTTGAACCTGATTGCCCACCCGATGCGAAGCGACTGTGTGCAGGCTAGCTAAATCACAGGTGAATCATCCACTGTGTGCAGGTTGAAACCTCAGCCGCGTTGCTTGGCGTCTTCTGTGAGCACCTGGAGGAGCTTGCGGTCCTCCGGCGTGAGCCGGGCATCTTCGAGGAGTTCGGGGCGATGTTGAAGCGTGCGCACGAGGGCGGCGCGGCGGCGCCATTGCCGAACGGCCCGATGGTCACCCGCTTGGAGCACTTCGGGAACCTCCGTACCGCGAAAAACAGCGGGCCGTGTGTAATGCGGGTAGTCCAGCAGGCCACCGGAGCCGTGCGTGGCGCGGGGTGAACCGTCGGGCGCTGTGGCTTCTGCGGGGTCGTCGCTTTCGCCGAAGCTCTCGTAGCGGGCGGAGTCGGCGTGCCCGAGAACGCCGGGGAGCAGGCGCGCGACGGCATCCACGATCATGGCTGCGGGGAGTTCGCCGCCGGAAAGGACGAAGTCGCCGACGGAGAGTTCGCGATCGCAGAGGAGGTCGGGGACGCGCTGGTCGACGCCCTCATACCGCCCGCAGAGGAGGACGACGCGGTCCAGTGTGACGAGTTGGCGCGCGACGGCTTGGGTGAATCGCGTGCCGCCGGCAGAAAGCAAAATGACCGACTCGCGGCTGAGGTCGCGTTCGGCCTTCGGGGCAATGCCAAGCGACTCGGCGCAGTCGAAGAGTGGTTCGGGCTTGAGGACCATGCCTTCGCCGCCGCCGAAAGGGCGGTCGTCTACGGTGCGGTGGCGATCGTGCGTGAACTGGCGGAGGTCGTGGAGATTTGCAGTGAGTTTGCCTTCGCGGAGGGCACGCTGGAGGATGCCGTAGTCGAACGGACCGCGGAAGAAGTCGGGAAAGAGCGTGATGATGTCAAAGCGCATGGGTGAGTTGGGGGTGGCGTTGCCGGGTTGACACAGCAGGTTCCCCGTTCGGGGAATGACAAGCAGAAAAAGAAAAGGGCAACATAAGAGCCATTTGGGAGGCTTCGCAAAAGAGAAGAGGCGAGGCTCACTCGCTGACGGGATCTGTCTCGTCGTCAGGATCGAACAGCCCGGGCGGTAGGTCCATCGTGATGCACTTGGCCGGGATGTCGACCGAGATCAGCCAGGCCTTCACGAAGGGAACGAGGACCGGTTCTGTGCTTGACGATGCGCCCTGCGGCTGGACGACAAGCAGGTCGACGGCATCGGGCAAGCGGGTGCGCCCGTCAGGACCTACGGGGAACTGTAGGTCGAGAATGGTGCCGAGCGCTTGGGCGTTGTTGAACAGGGTGCAGTCGACCAGGTCGCGCACCAGGTAGGTGTCCTCGTCCAGCGCGGGCAGGTCTGCTTCGAAAAGCAGCAGTTCGGCACCTTCGTGCGCTTCTGCCGCGGTGATGGAATCAGTGCCAACGAATTTGAGCACCAGGCGACCGGCGTTTCGGCCAGTGGGAAACCAGCAGTCTTCCAATTCCAGCGTGGAAGAAGGCAGGGTTGACTGTCCCGAAGCGGCAACGAGCCGGAACTCACGACCAGGGCGAAACACGCTGGCGAGATCGGTCAACGGCTCGGCGAGCAGTTCCCCGCGGCGGCCCTGGGGACGGAGAAGCTTCGCTACAGGAATCCAGCGCTGATCGGCATTGGCCGTGGGAACTTCAGGCGCGGGTGCTGGCATAGAAAGCAGAGGCTCCGGGATGCTTATTCGGCCGGCTCGTCGACCTCGACGATGTCGAGGGCAAACCGGTGCTTCAGCTTCATGCTGGCGGCACCCAGAATCGTCCGCAGCGATCGCGCTGTGCGACCCTGTTTACCGATGACCTTGCCCAGATCCCGGGGGGAGACGCGGAGGCGCAGCACGGTGGATCCGGCGTCGGCTGAAACATCTACCGCGACAGCTTCGGGTTCGTCGACCAGAGCCCGAGTGATTTCGACCACCAGGGTCCGCATATCGGTTACGGCGCGCTGTTGCGCCTCGAATTCTAACGTTTCAGTCACTCGCACACCTCTAGAGACGTCGCCGCGAGAGCCCTAGCGTACACAGCCCATTCCAAGGGGAAGACAGGCGCAATTGCATCGGGTGGCCCGGTTGGCGCGTTGTACCCTTTATCGGCACAAAGCGGACAACCTTGAGTCGCAACAATAAAGCGAGTCTACGGCGAGAGACCCACGCCCTGTGCAACTCTTTGGGCATGGGTCCGGTCTGCCCGAAGGCGGGAATTGTGGTTACTTTAGGCAGCGGGCGTGGCTTCCACCGTAGCTGCCGGTGCCTTGGCGAGCAAGCGACCGACCGTGTCTGAAAGCTGTGCGCCCTTGGAGCGCCAGTACTCGACGCGGTCGTGCTTGAAATTTATGGTGGCGGGGTTGGAACGCGGGTTGTAGGTTCCGACGACCTCGATGGAACGGCCATTGCGGGCGCGGTCCTTTTCGATCACAACGACGCGGTATTGGGGCTGCTTGCGGGCGCCTACGCGCGCCAGGCGAATCATCAACACTTGAGGGAAACCTTTCTTGGGGAACATGAAGTTGGCTCCGCCGAAAGGCGCGTCCCGGGATGACGACGCACGGGCGCGAGCGAAGACCGAACACCTAAGTATCGCGGAAATGCGGGGTGCTGTAAAGCGAGGCAATTTGTGCTTGCTGCATCGGTTGGGGGACAGCTTGCTTTGTCATTTTGTCAAAATGTTCGCGTTCGCGGCAGTGTCGTCTGTGTTCAGTATGCTCTTGGCATGTTCGTTAGCAGGGTATGGCTTCAGGCAGCAGCGTTGGGCTGCTGCATGGCGGGTTTGTGGCACGACGCGGCGCACGCGCAGCGATCCAGGAAGCCAACTGTCCCGGAGCAGCACAATGTGATCATCTTTGTGGCCGACGGCCTGCGGCGCGGGTCTGTGGATGCGGAGACGATGCCGACCTTTTGGGCCGTGCGCACCCGGGGTGTTGATTTCCGCAACAGCCACGCTGTGTTTCCGACGTTCACCACGGCGAACGCCTCCGCCATTGCCACCGGCCATGGCCTGGGCGACACAGGCGACTTCAGCAACGTGGTTTGGCCGGGCGTTTGGCTGACGCGACCGGCGGCGACGGCGGCGTCGGCGGGGTATCTGGCGCCGGTTCTGGAGAACGACGAGGTGTTGGCCGACATGAACGCGACGTTTTCAGGCAACTACCTGGGCGAGCAGACGTTGATGGCCGCGGCGCGCGCCAAGGGCTACGCCGTGGCGTCGGTGGGCAAGCTGGGGCCCACGGCCATCCAGCAGAACGACGCTGTGACCTGGGACGCGGAGGGCAACCTGACAGTGGGCGAGGCGGTGATTGTGGACGACGCAACCGGACACCCGGGCGGCTTGCCGCTGCCGCCGGACATCCTGCGCGCGATGGAGGAGCAAGGGCTTTCGGTGGAGGCGCCGCTGCGGACCAACGGCTATGGCGAGGGCGCGGTCGGCAGCAATGGCTTCTCCGGCGATGCCGTGACGCCGGGAACGCACGAGGCCAACCGCGTGCAACAGCAGTGGATGGCCGATGTCGCGACCCGGGTGCTGCTACCGCGGTTTGAGGGGGAGAAGAAGCCCTTTGTGCTCCTGTTTTGGTCGCGCGACCCGGACGGGACGCAGCATAATCAGGGCGATAGCCTGCAGCAATTGGCGCCCGGGATCAACGGCGAGACGTCGACGCGGGCGTTGCGCAACGCCGACCACGACCTAAAGGCGCTGCTGGACTGGCTGCATGCGCACCCGGCGATCGAGGCCAACACGGATGTGCTGCTGACCTCGGATCATGGGTTCGCCACGATCTCGCGGCGGGAGATTGCGGCCGATGGTACGGTGACCTCGGAGCCCTCAGCGGCACTGGAGTATGAGCCGGGTCCGCGAGAAAAACCGGAGCCCAAGGGAACGCTGCCGACGGGATTTCTGGCGATTGACTTGGCCATCCGAGAGCACCTGCGGCTGTTCGACGCGGGGCGGCGGTCGGAGACGGGCCCGTCGGGGTACTAGGAGCTGGCCGTGGGCGGGGAGCGCTCGCAGCATCCGGAGATGGGGAGCGCCTTGCTCGCGACCGCGCCGGTGCAGCGGCTGGATGGCGGCGACGCGCCGTTGTTGGTGGCCGCGAACGGTGGGTCAGACCTGATCTATGCGCCGACCAAGGATGCTGCCGCGGTACGCAAGGCCGTGGAGACGTTGGCGGCGCTGGACTATGTCGGGGCGATCTTTGCGGATGAGAGCTACTGCGGGGAGGCGATGGCGGCGTGTCCCGGGGCGTTGCCGCTGAAGGACGTCGGCCTGAACGGAAACAGCAAGCTGCCGCGGCCAGCGATTGTGGTGGGCTTCAAAGTCTTTTATCGCACTCTAGGCGATCTGCAGAC
>CAXTRU010000259.1:1007-5435 GCA_964246665.1 uncultured Acidobacteriaceae bacterium | reverse complement strand
TCCCTGTGCTGTAGATTCAGCGGACGTCCGGTTTTCTGCTCAATTCCGCGTAGAAGCTCAAGCACTGAGGTCGTCCGTGCAGGGCCCCCGCCGAGATTATAGATCTGGCCACGCGCCGTGCGGCGATGCTCACGCGCGGCGAACATCGCGTCCACAAGGTCATGAACGTGCAGGATGTCGCGTACCTGCCGGCCGTCGCCGTAGACGGTGATCGGCTTTCCGGCGAGCGCGCAGTACAGGAAGTGCGCCACCCAGCCCTGATCCTCATTGCCGAATTGCCGCGGGCCGGCGATACAGCTCATGCGGAACACAACGGTGGGCAGGTTGTAGATGCGCGCGTAGTCGCGAACGTACTGGTCGGCCGTGCCCTTGCTGCAGCCGTAGGGCGAGTGGAAGTCAAGCGGTTCGTGCTCATTGACGCCGGCGAAGTCAGGCTTGTCGGCGACGTAACGCGACTCACCCGCATGCACCGGCACGCCTTCCAAGGAGCCGTACACCTTGTTCGTCGAGGTGAACAGGACGAAGGGCTTGCGCGGCGAACGACGCGCTGCTTCAAGCATACGGAGCGTGCCCTGGGCGTTGATCTCGAAGTCAGTCTCCGGCGCGTCAATGGAGGTGGTGACGGCGACCTGGGCCGCAAGGTGGTAGATCTCGGACACATCGCGCGTTGCCAGCGCCACGGCCTTGGCGTCGCGCACATCGCCCTGCACGATTTCAAGCCGATTTGCTGCTCCGCGCAACGACCGCAGCCAGGCGAGGTTGTGCTCCACACCGCGGCGGGACAGGTTGTCAAAGATGCGCACGCGCGTGTTCGGCTCAGCGAGGAAGCGTTGGGCTAGATTGGTGCCGATGAAGCCGGCACCGCCGGTGATGAGAATGGTCTGCGCCCCACTGCTTCCGTTCTTCATCGACGCGATCCTTTCCCGTTCCGCTGTTTGGTCTGCACCGTCGCTGGTGCTCTTTACATTCTGCATCAGGCGGTAAGTCCGTAGGTGGTGAGTTCCTGCAGCATGGTCTCGGCCTTGTCTTCCGCTTCCTGATCCATCAGCCACCGGGCGAGTTCGCGGAACCCTTCCTCATGCGTCACCTGCGGCTCGTAGCCGAGCAGTGTGCGTGCCTTGGTAATGTCGGCGTAGCAATGGCGGATGTCGCCGGCCCGATACTTGTGCGTGACCACGGGAGTCATGTCTTTGCCCAGCGCCTTGGCGAGGATTTCGGCGACCTGACGGATGCTGATGGGTTTGCCGCAACCGATGTTGATGACTTCGCCGTTCGACTCGGGGCGCTCCATCGCGAGCATGTTGGCGCGCACGATGTCATGCACGCTGACGAAGTCGCGCATCTGCTCGCCGTCTTCAAACACCAGCGGCGCGTTGCCGTTGAGCATGCGTGAGGCGAACACCGCGGCTACGCCGGTGTAAGGATTCGACAGCGCCTGGCGTGTGCCGTAGATGTTGAAGAAGCGCAGCGCCGTTACCGGTAGATCGTAGTTGCGACCGTAGATCAGGCAGAGCTGCTCCTGGTCGCGCTTGGAAAGCGCGTAGACGGAGTTGATCTCGGAGGGCTTGGTCTCATCGGTCGGCACGGGCTTCAGCACACCACCGCAAGCCTCGCACGGTAGGTCCCACTGCCCGGAGCGAAGCTGGGCCACGGAACGCACCGGCGGTGCAGCTGCAAGGCCGCAGCTGGCGCAGACGTAGCGGCCTTCGCCATAGATTGACATGGAGCTTGCGACGATCAGCTTTTCCGGCGTCATCTTGGCATCGAGCATCGCCTGCAGCAGCTCTGCCGTGCCCTGCGAGTTCACGCTCATGTAGCGCGCGATCTCATACATCGACTGCCCGACACCCACCGTGGCGGCGAAGTGGTAGACCACATCCACGCCGGTCAGCACCTCGCGCAAACGGTTCGGGTCGCGCACGTCGCCTACGACAAGCTCGACGTCCTTGGACAGGTAGTCCGGGCGCCGGCCGTCGGTGTGAACCTGCGGGTGTAGGTCGTCGAGAATGCGAACGCTGTGGCCGGCGGCAAGGAGGCCGTCGGCAAGGTGGGAGCCGACGAAGCCTGCGCCGCCGGTGATCAGAATCTGCTTGCTCATAGGCCTACGCCCGTCTCCTCGCGTTCCGGTTGAAGCTCCTCAGCCTGGGTTGCCGTCTTGCCCGGGGCATAGCGCTCCACGGCCCATGCGGCGAAATCGGCGAAGTCCTTGTTGTCTTTGGGCGGGCTGGTGTGATGGTCTTCCAAACCCATGTGGCCGGGCGTGAAGCATAGCGTTAGCGCCACGCGAAACGGCTCCAGCGCCGTCATCTGCTTATCGAACCAGGCTTCCGCGTTGGGGCGGTAGCTGTCCGCCCAGCTCAGGCCGGTACGGAGGTAGTCGACGTTGTGCGACTGCATCCAGCGAACCGCATCATTCAGCCGGTGATCCTCAAAGTGGAACCACTGGCACAGACCGGTGCTGCCGTCTTGCGGGAAGTTGCGTTCGGCGAGCTTCGACTGGCCGTCCGCCTTGATCAGGCCGAGGTAGTAGTGCCGGTAATAGGCAGAGCCTTCGGCCTCTTTGTGGCGCGTCTCCGCAGGCCATGTAGGGGGCAGGTCAAACAGGGAGTACCAGTGGATGCGCTCGGCGGTGCCGTGCAGCAATTGCAGGGTGCGCTGCAGGCCGAAGTCCTGCACCTCCTCTGCGCCGAAGGACGAGACACCGACCTCAGTGACCCAAACGGGCTTGCCGGTGACCTGCTGCGCTTCACGCACGCGGTCGGGCCATTCGGTCAGCTGCCAGTGGTTCCAGTCCAGCGGAAATCCATGTACGCCGACAGCGTCGACGTAGGGCATTACGCCTTGCGAGGCCATGTTGCGCAGAAAGTCGATATCGCAAGAGGACACGCCACCCAACACAATGGGTAGATTCGGGTTTACAGCGCGGATGGCGCGGGATGCCTGCTTCACCATGTCTGCGAAGCGTTCCCAGTTGGGATCGAGCTTGAAGTTCCAGTGAGAAAGATTATTCGGCTCGTTCCAAAGCACAACTGCTTCGACCATTCGACCTTGTCCTCAACCTATACAGCCTGGCGTGCGGGCTTGCTTGAAATTTCTGGGGCGTCGCAAGCCGGCGTACACAGGCGACAGAGCATGGGTACAAACCTACGGTGCCTGGATAATACACATTTGGAACTGTATGTAGAAGCTGAGGTTGCCTTTGTAGGCGAACAAAGCTGGCTTTCGCGGTGGAAAAGCGGCTTGGAATGTCGAACCGCATGTCGGATCGCGCCCAAAGACAACTTCCGTTCGCGGAATCCCCTCTAGATGTGGGGAAGCCGCCGGCTTCGGAGGACATGCCTTGCCATCGTCGCCAGTGGTTGTCGTTACAGGAGCGTCGGCGGGACTTGGCCGCGCCATCGCCCATCAGTTTGCCCGCAAAGGTGCGCGCGTCGCCCTGTTGGCCCGCAACCCGGAAGCCCTGCAGGCGGCTGCGGACGAGTGCGCCATCCTGGGCGGCAAGGGTCTGCCCATCCCAACCGACGTCAGCGATCCGGAGGCGGTGGAGGCGGCAGCCGCGCGCGTCGAGTTGGAGCTCGGACCCATCGACATCTGGGTGAATAACGCCATGGTCAGCGTATTTAGCCCGGCCAAGGAGATGACCGCGGCCGACTACCGGCGCGTGACCGATGTGCTGTACCTCGGCTTCGTGCACGGCACCCTGTCGGCGATGCGCCGCATGCTGGGCAGGGATCGCGGGACGATCGTGCAGGTGGGGTCCGCGCTGGCGTATCGGTCCATTCCGCTGCAATCGGCCTACTGTGCCTGCAAGCACGCGATCAACGGATTCACCGATTCCATCCGCTGCGAGCTGCATCACGACAAGAGCAACGTTCACATCACGGCCGTGCACATGCCGGCGATGAACACGGTGCAGTTCAATTGGGTAAAGAATCGCCTGCCCAACAACACGCAACCCGTACCGCCGATCTTCGACCCGGAGCTTGCGGCGAAGGTGGTGGTGGCCGCCGGCATGGCGAAAAAGCCGCGGCGTGAGTACTGGGTCGGCATGCCGACGGTGGCGGCGATCGTCGGGCAAAAGTTTATCCCCGGGCTGCTGGACCGGTACCTGGGCCTGACCGGGTACAAATCACAGCAGATCGCCGACGAGCCGAAAGACCCTGACGCGCCCGACAACCTCTACAACTACGTGCCCGGCAGCCACAGCGCACGCGGCAAGTTTGACAAGCGCATGAGTCGATCAAGTTTGGAAGTCACCCTGTCACTGCATCGGGGATGGGTTGCACTGGGTGCGGCCGCGCTTGCCGGTGGAGCGCTCCTGGCGGCACGGAGGCAAAAATGATGCGCACTGCGGACCGTACGTTGGCGATCACGGGCTGCTGCGTTGCGCTGGCGACGCTGGTCCCCGTGGCTCTGTTTCAGGCTGAG
>CAXTRU010000259.1:0-997 GCA_964246665.1 uncultured Acidobacteriaceae bacterium | reverse complement strand
CGACACTTTGCCGGACCCTCCGGGCGAAGTGTTCGATTCGGAGCGCATCACGCTGTCCGCGGCGGCGCACCCGCTGGGCGTTCCGGACAGTTTTCTTGGCCTGGCAAGCTACGGAACGACCTTGGCACTGTTGTTGCTAGCGGATCGTAACAAGGTGGTACGTCGGCTGCTTGGGGTGAAGCTGGCCGGCGATGCCGGTCTTGCGACCTTCAACGTGGTGCGGCAGGTGGTGAGCTTCGGCAAGCTGTGCAGTTGGTGTACCGGCACAGCGCTGGCGACCGCTGCGATCGTGTACGGCGGGCGCTCAGCTGTTGTGGCGACGGCGAAGGAGATAAGCCGCTCCGTTTAGCCTACGTGCATGGGGTTGCTGACGATGTTTGCCCGGAAAGCGCGGTGATGCGCACGACGCTGGCCAGTCTCGTGGACGATTGGCGACGCCTCGATAGGGAAGTCGCGGTTGTTCATCATCGCGGCAACCGTGCCTTTCGCACGAGCTACGGTGAGCTGGCGAAGCTGGCAGGCCGTTTCGCGGCAGAGCTTGAGCGGCGCGGCATTGCCGTTGGTGAGCGCGTGCTGTTGTGGGGCGAGAACTCGCCTGCCTGGATGGCCGCGTTCTTTGGTTGCATGTTGCGTGGCGTGCTGGCCGTGCCCTTGGACGCGACAGGTGCAGCGTTGTTTGCGGCGCGCGTTGCTGCTGAGGTGCGGCCAGTCCTTGTGGTTGGAGAGTACGGGCTTTTGCAGCAGCTTGAAACTTCTGCGGATCGGTTGCTGTTAAGCGATTTGCAGACGGCGCTGCCGGATCAGCCTGACTTCGCTGTGAGCCCGGCGGTGACGGAGGACACACCCTTTCAGATCGTCTTCACTTCGGGCACAACGTCCGAGCCGAAGGGCATCGTTCACACGCATCGCAACGTCCTCGCCAGCCTGCGTCCCATTGAGGCAGAGATCAGCAAGTATCGGCGGTATGAACGCTGGTTCCATCCACTACGGTTTCTGC
>CAXTRU010000258.1:0-5440 GCA_964246665.1 uncultured Acidobacteriaceae bacterium | reverse complement strand
GCATGGATGTGTGCGCCGTGCCGATGCGGCCTGGGTTTACGGAGGGTGCGGTCATGTGTTCGTTGATGTCAGTGGGCATGGGTGATCTCAAGAGCGGCTAAGCAAACAGCAGGTTCCCCGTTCGGGGAATGACAAGAAAGAGGAGACAGCGGGTGCAGCAAACAGCGGGTTCCCCGTTCGGGGAATGACAAAGAGAGGAGACAGCGGCTGAGCGAACAGCGGGTTCCCCGTTCGGGGAATGACAAGAGAAAGGAAGCGAGGTTGGCGCGGGTGTTGCTATGCATTCGCATGCGCCTCCGTTTGCTCGGGGGTGGGCGCGATGCCTGTGGGTTGGGTGTGGCCGGCGTGGCGACGGCTGTGGAAGAGCGCGAACACCGTGGGCACAAAGACCAGCGTGGCGAGTGTGGCGCAAAGGAGACCGCCGATGACCGCGCGTCCGAGCGGGGCGTTTTGTTCGCCGCCTTCACCGGCGCCGAGCGCCATGGGAATCATGCCGATGATCATGGCGAGCGCGGTCATCATGACGGGGCGGAAGCGGGTCGCGCCGGCCTCGATGGCTGCCTGGATGGCGTTGCCGTTTTCGGCGAGGCGGTCCTTGGCGAAGCTGACCACGAGGATGGAGTTGGCGGTAGCCACGCCCATGCACATAATGGAGCCCATCAGTGCGGGTACCGAAAGCGTGGTGCCGGTGAAGAACAGGAACAGCACGATGCCGGCGAGCGCCGCGGGAAGCGCCGTGATGATGATGAATGGATCGAGCCAGGACTGGAAGTTGACCACGATGAGCAGGTAGACCAGCACGATGGAAAACATCAGGCCAAAGAGGAGGCCCGTGTAGGAGCTGCGCATGGTGTCGACCTGGCCGCGCAGGCGAAGGAAGTTGCCTTTGCTGAGCTGCGGGCGGTACTTGGCGATGATGCGCTCCACATCGCGGGACGCCGCGCCGAGATCGCGGCCCTGCACGTTGGCGTAGATGTCCAGCGTGCGCGCGATGTTGTAGTGCTGCACGATGGGCATCTCCGACGAGCGCGAGATGGTGGCAACGTCGGCGAGGATCTCCTGCTGCGCGGCGGTGCCGGCGTTGGGGTTGGTGCCCGGCGTGGTGACCGGGATGTTCTCCAGCGCCTGCAGCGAGTCCACCTGATACTGCGGCGTCATCGCGACGATGTTGTAGACGACGCCGTTGCGCGTATTAAGGAAGAATTGCGGCGACAGCTGCGTGGAGCCGGACAGGATGTTGAGCACGGAGGTGCCGATGTCGCGTTCGGTGTAGCCGCCCTGCTGCGCTTTGGTGCGGTCGACCGTGAGGTTGAGGACGGGGTAGTCGTTGGGCTCCTGGAGGCGCACATCGACCAAGCCGGGGACGTTGCGCAGCTCATTGAGCATGGCCGTGGCGACCTTGCGGTTGCCGACATCGTCGCGGCCGTCGATGGAGACATCCATCGGTGCGGGCAGGCCGAAGTTCAGGATTTGCGAGACGATGTCGGACGGGAGGAAGTAGAACGTGGTGCCGGGAAACTCGCTGGGGAGGGTTCGTCGCAGGTCGGCGACGTAGTTCGCTGTGGGGTCGTGCTTTTCCTTGAGCGACACCAGGATGTCGCCATCGCCCGCACCGAACAGGCCGCTGGTGGCGTGCTGCGTATTGAGGGTGGAGTACGGCAAGCCGATGTTGTCGAGGATGTTGTCCATCTGCGCCGGTGGAATGACCTGGCGGATCTGGTTTTCGACCTGGTCGGCGAGCTTGGCGGTTTCTTCGATGCGGGTGCCGGTTTTGGCGCGGATATGGAGGATGAACGTGCCGTTATCCGTCGCGGGAAAGAAGTTCTGCCCCAGAAACGGAACCAGCAGCATGACCAACAGGCAGCCGAGAACAAACAACGGAATGAACAGCTTACGCGCGGCGACGAGGCGGGTAAGGAGGCCTTCATAGCCGGAGCGCACACGCTCAAATCCCCGCTCAAAGGCGCGCTGAAAGCGGGCAAGTGGATTGCGTGAGGGCACGGCCTGATGGTCGTGCGCTTTGAGCAGGTACATCGCCAGCGTGGGCACCAGCGTACGGGAAATGACGTAGCTGGCAAGCATGGCGAAGACCACGGCTTCGGCAAGCGGAACGAACAGGTAGCGGGAAACGCCGGCAAGGAAGAACATCGGCATAAACACGATGCAAATGCAGAGCGTGGACACCAGGGCCGGGACGGAGATCTGCGCGGCGCCTTCGAGGATGGCTTCGCGAAGACCGTGACCTTCTTCGAGGTAGCGCTCGATGTTTTCGATCGTGACGGTAGCGTCGTCGACAAGGATGCCGACGGCAAGCGCCAGGCCGCCGAGCGTCATGATGTTGATCGTTTCGCCGAGCAGACCGAGAATGATGATCGAGGTCAGGATCGACAGCGGGATGGACACCGCAATGATCAGCGTAGACCGCCAGGAGCCCAGGAAGAGCAGGATCATCAAGCCGGTGAGGCAGGCCGCAATCACGGCCTCACGGATGACGCCATTGACGGAGCCGCGCACAAAGGTGGCCTGGTTGCCGATGGGCGTGATGCGCAGCGCCGCAGGGAGGCCGGACTTGACCCGCGGCAGCAGGCCAAGCACGCCCTTGACCACATCGAGGGTGGACGCGTTGCCGGATTTCAGCAGCGTGAGCAGCACACCGCGATGGCCGTCCTGCCGAACGACGTTGGTCTGCGGGATGGAACCGTCGGTGACTGTGGCGACGTCGCGCATGTAGACCATGGCGCCGTTGACCTGGCGGATGGGCAGGTTGGCAAGGCCCTGGATGGTGCTGGGCGTGCTGTTCAGGCGAACGTCGTACTCAAGGGAGCCGATCTTGGCCGTGCCGCCGGGCTCGACGACATTTTGGGAGGCAAGGGCGTTCAGCACGTCGACCGGGGACAGGTGCTTGGCCTGCATCTGTTTCGGGTCGAGATACACCATGACCGAGCGCTGCCGGCCGCCATAGGCGTTGGGCAGTACGGCGCCGGCGACGGTACTCAACTGCGGGCGGATGAAGTTTGTACCGTAGTCGTTCAGTTGTTCTTCGCTGAGTCCCTCGCCGGAAAGGCCGAGCTGAAGAATGGGCACGGACGACGCGGAGAAGTTGATGATCTGCGGAGGCAGAATGCCCGGAGGGAGCTGCCGCAGCATGTACTCCGACGCGGCCGAGACTTGGGCGTTGGCGGTATCGAGCGAAGCGCCCTGCTGGAGGTACAGCCGGATGATCGCCTGGCCGTTGAGTGTGGTGGATTCAACGTGCTCGACGTTGTCCACCAAGGTGGTCAGGGCTTTTTCGTAGGTTGTGGTGAGGCGGCCTTCAAGTTCTTCCGGGCTTAGGCCGGTGTACTGCCACGCGATCGAGACAACCGGGATGTTGATGGACGGAAAGATGTCCGTGGGGGTGCGCAGGATCACCACCGGCGCGGCAATCAGGATCAGGATTGCCAAAACGATAAAGGTGTAAGGCCGGTTCAGCGCCAGCCGGACAATCCACATAGGGGTCAGTCTCCGCGAGCGGGCCTGCGACGAGCAGGAGAAAGGCTCTTATCTAGTAGACAGCAGAACTGTCCACTCGCATCAAAGTTTGTTCCGGCAGGAGCTATCGGTTCAGCCGATAGGTGGGCAATGGAGCTTCGGCACTTACGATACTTCCGCGCGGTGGCAGAGTTGGGGAGCTTTTCCGCGGCCGCCCGGCAGTTGCATGTGGCGCAGAGCAGTGTGAGCGAACAGGTAGCGGACCTGGAAGCCGAACTGGGTGGGGCGCTGCTGAGCCGCAGCGGGCGCAAGATCGGGTTGACGCCGATGGGAGCGGTGTTTCTGGAGGAGGCCCGCAAGACCCTGGGTGCGGCCGAGCGCGCCGTGGAAGTGACCCAAAGCTCGATGAGGGGTGAATCCGGAACGCTGAGCATTGGATTTTTCTTGTGGGGTGCGGGCGGCTTCTTTCCGCGCATCATTCGCGAGTACCGGCGAAGACACCCAGGGATTCGGCTGTCCCTGCTTGAGATGCACGCCAATGACCAGGTGCAGGCGTTGAAGGAAGGGCGCCTGGACGTGGGATTGACGCGGCCGCCGGATGCCAGCGCGGCGCGGGTGCTGGACTCCGAGCTACTGCTGCGCGACCCCGTTGTGGTGGCGGTGCGACCCGACCACCGCTTTGCCGGGCGCGAGGTTGCCGTGGCGGAGCTGGCCCGTGAGCGGCTGGTGCTGGCGGAACGGCGGTCAAACCCGAGCCTGTTCGACGCGGTGGTGACGTTGTTTGCCGGGGAAGGGCTGACGCCTGACATTGCGAATACGTCGACGACGTGGTCGGGCGTGTTGACCCTGGTGGAGGCCGGCGAGGGGGTGGCCCTGGTGCCGGCAGGGGTGCGGCATTTACGCACCCGCGGGCTTGCGTTCTACCGGCTGAAGCCGCAGTCGTTGTACCTGGGTTTGAGTGCGGTGTGGAACCCGCGACGCGCAGGACCGGCGCTGGAGGGCTTCCTGAAGCTGCTGCACGAGAACCGGGAGCGCATTCAGCGCGGCGGTGGCAGCTAAGTGTGGGTGCACACTGCAACCAATGTTCGCCGCAGCAGCGTCTAGAGAAGCAGAAGTACGAGCATATCGTGCCACGAGGGTTTGCAGATGAATGCGTCAGATGTCTTGGTTGAGCGGCTAATCGCGTGGGGCGTGGACACGATCTTCGGTCTGCCTGGCGACGGAATCAACGGTGTGATGGAGTCGCTGCGCAAGAAGCAGGACAAGATTCGGTTCATCCACGTACGGCATGAGGAGAGCGCGGCATTTATGGCGTGCGCCTATGCCAAGTTCACGGGCAAGCTGGGTGTGTGCCTGTCGACCTCGGGGCCGGGCGGTATTCATCTGCTGAACGGGCTGTATGACGCCAAGATGGACCAGGCCCCTGTGCTGGCGATCACCGGCATGCAGTTCCGCGATGTGACAGGGACGTACTCGCAGCAGGATGTGGAGTTGGACAAGCTGTTTGTGGATGTGGCCTGTTACAACCAGCGCGTGATGAATGCGCCGCACATGGAACCGGTGATGGACCTCGCCATCCGTTCCGCGATTGAGAAGCGCCAGGTTGCCCACGTGACGATCCCGATCGACGTGCAGCTGGAAGAGTTGAGCAAAAAAGACCGGTCCGAGCGCAATGTGGCGCACCACACGTCGACTGTGCGCGCGGTGACAGGCAACGAGCCGCGTCGTGAGGACGTGGAGGCTGCGGCCAAGGTGATCAACGCGGGCAAGCGCATCGCCATCATGGCCGGTGCGGGGGCCCTGGGTGCGGGCGACGAGTTGGAGCACCTGGCCGAGCTGTTGGGCGCGCCCATTGTGAAGCCGTTGCTGGGCAAGGGTTGCGTGCCGGACGACTCGCCCTACACGGTGGGCGGCGTTGGCCTGCTGGGCACCGAGCCGGCGCAGGATGTCTTGGAGAACTGCGACACGC
>CAXTRU010000257.1:4082-5453 GCA_964246665.1 uncultured Acidobacteriaceae bacterium | reverse complement strand
GGGACCGGCGCTGAACCTTGTCTGGGCCGATGCGGAGGGCCACATTGGCTACCATGCGCTGGGGTACATCCCGGTGCGTGGGCCGGCGGTGCAGCATCCGCGCGCCGTGGCGGCTCCCATCGTGGAGCCCGGTGCCGCGCCGCCCGACGAGGGCGATCAGCCCGGCCCGGAGGCATTGCTCTCCGTGACTCCACACCTCGTGCTCAGCGGCTTTCAGCGTGGGCCGCGGCGGCGTTCCTATGCTCCAGCTGCCCCGGCGCGCATGCGGCCGCGAGCCGTTGCACCGCCGACGCAAAGGCAGCCCAAAGCGCAGACCAAAGCGCAGGCGTCAGTCGACGACGCGCCAGTGGCCGCGACGCCCGTGGTGAACTACACCATCGGCTCGCCGATCTCGCCCGTTACGGTGGATGCGCTGGATGCCGCGCAGGCGTGGTCAGAGTACGTGCCGTATGACGCCCTGCCCGCCACGGTGGATCCGCGCAACGGCTATCTTGCCACGGCGAACGCGCGCATCACGGCAGATGACTATCCCTATGCGCTGGCGCTGGACTGGGCCGATCCGTTCCGTGTAGACCGCATCGTGCACCTGCTGGACGGACGCAAAGGCCTGACGCCCGCGGCCATGCTGGGGTTGGAAATGGACGTCCACAGCGACGTAAACCAGGCATTGGCGCAACGGCTGGCGTATGCGGTAGACCATGCAAGTGCCGCGACGATGGGCGCGGAGGCGGGGCGGCTGCACCAGGCAGCAAACCTGCTGCGCGCCTGGGATGGCGAGATGCGCGTGGACTCACCCGCTGCGGCCATCGTCGAGTCGGTGCGCAAGGAGCTGTGGCCGGCGCTGCTCGTGCCGCAGATCGAGGCGCATGGTGGGGTCACGGCGGACCAGGCTGTGGGCCTTGTGTCGCTATACACCTGGGGTGAACGTGGCTCAGCGCTTGAGCTGCTGGTGCAGCACACCCCGGCGCGCTGGCTGCCCAAGGGCGTCCGCAACTGGAATGACTTTTTGGCGATGAACTTGAACCTGGCGCTGGGGCAAGCACACGCGCCGGGCAACCTGGCCAAGTGGCAGTACGGGGAGGTGCACCACGTCGAAATCGCGCACCCAGTCTTTGGGGCGCATCCGCTGCTGAGCCGCTTGCTGGGCGTGCGGGCGGGTAGTGGCGAGCGGCCTGCGCCCGGCGACGCCACAACGGTGGACGCCCTTGGAGCGCAGTTTGGGCCGAGCGAGCGCTTCACGGCAGACCTGTCGTCACCGGAGACGGCGATGGGGAACATCACGACCGGGGAGTCAGGCAATCCGCAAAGCCCTTGGTATCTCGACCAGTTCCACGCGTGGCTTACGGGGCAGAGCTTTGCGCTGCCCGGCTC
>CAXTRU010000257.1:0-4044 GCA_964246665.1 uncultured Acidobacteriaceae bacterium | reverse complement strand
CTGACCCTGGTTCCCTGATGGTTCACCGAGACCGATGACGCAAGCTCCTTCAGCAGCGCGACGCTTTGAGCAGGGAGCCTTTGTGGTGCCCGGCTTGGCGTTGCTGCTGGTTACGCCGTTGCTGCTTCATGGGCCATCGTGCGGGCACGACTTCGGCTTCCATATGCAGAGCTGGATGGATGCCTCCCAGCAGATGCGGCACGGCACGTTGCTGCCACACTGGGCGTACTCGCCGGCCTTCAACGCGGGCGAGCCGCGGTTTGTGTTCTATCCGCCGCTCTCGTGGCTGCTGGGGTCGGTGCTGCTGATGCTGCTGCCCGCAAACGTGGTGCCGGCGGCGTTTACGTTTGCGGCATTGACGCTGGCGGGCCTCGGCATATGGGCGCTGGCGCGGCGGTTCACAGGGCAGAGCGGCGCGTTGCTGGCCGCTACGGCGTACCTCGTAAACCCGTACATGCTGTTCACCGCCTTTGAGCGCACAGCCTTCGCCGAGTTGCTGGCCGCGGCGTGGCTGCCGTGGTTGCTACGCGCCGCGCTTGCTGATGACATCAGCGTTCTTCCTGTCGCGCTGCCGCTGGCGCTGTTGTGGCTGACCAACGCCCCTGCCGCGGTGATGGGGACGTACACTCTGGTGACAGTGGTTGCTGTGCGGCTGCTGCTGCGCTGGCGCACGGAACGGCATGCGTCTACGAGGGCGTTGCTGCAACTCACGGCGGCACCTGCAGGTGGGCTTGCGTTGGGGTTGATGCTGGCCGGGTTTTACCTGCTGCCCGCGGCCACGGAGCGCCGCTTCGTGCAGATCGCCATGGCGATCATCCCCAACATGCGCGTAGAGGATAACTTCCTCTTCGGCCACACGGGCTACGGGCCGCATGACCAGGTGCTGCACACCGCGAGCCTGGTAGCCGTCAGCCTGCTCGGGCTTACCGCTGTTGCGCTGGCTGCCCTGTGGGCGACAAGGAGTCGGGGCAAGCTGCGCGAGGACGTTCAGATGCCGCGCATCGTGCTCGTCGTGCTGGCAGTCGGTATTGCCTTGCTCCTGGTGCGCATCTCGCTTCCGTTGTGGCATGTGCTTCCGGAGCTCGCATTTTTGCAGTTCCCCTGGCGGTGGCTGGCGGTGCTTGGCTGCGTCTTTGGGGCAGCTGTGGCTCTGCTGGCGCGAGCGGTGAAGCAGCGGTTCGCGATGGTGGCCCTGGGCTGCCTTGCGCTGGCCGCGGTGTGCAGCTCGTTGGCGTTGCTGCCCTTTCGCGAGGGCTGCGAGGCGCATGAGTTGCCACAGGAGCGTGTGGCCCTGTTTGCAGCCAACCACGGTGTGGGCGCCACGGACGAGTACACCCCCATGACCGCGGACAACGATCAGCTGCGCTGGGACGACCCCGCCTGGTGGCTCGCCATGGACGCCAACGCGCCCGGCCCCAACACGGTGCCGAATCCAGCCTCCACCATTGAGGACTATGACGTGCCGCCGCCGCTGGACCAAACCGTCTCCGGCCGCGCACCCATGCACCTGCACCTTACCCTGAGCCAGCCGGAAGACCTCATTCTGAATCTGCGCGACTACCCGGCGTGGGTGGTCACGGTGAACGGCACGGTACCGCCGCACCTGCAGCGCGACGACGGCCTGATCGCGCTTGCGCTGCCCGCAGGTTCTGACAGCATCGACGTGCATTGGCGGCGCTTGCCGGATGTGTGGCTGGGCCATGGACTGAGCCTGTGCGCGCTGGGTATCGCGGGGTGGCTGCAACTCAGGTCGCGTAGAATCAGAGCTCTAGCATGAGTGTTGATGTGCAGCAGATTTTGCGGTCAGGTGCCGCCCTGACCGACGAGGCCCTGGAACAACTCCTCCCCGCGGCCACCGTCGAGCCTCACTCGATTCACCGCGCCATGCGCCATTCCACCTTTGCCGGCGGCAAGCGTTTGCGGCCCGTTTTGGCGATGGAAGCCGCGCGTTGCGTGGCCGGTATGCTGCCAGACGGCGCCGCCGCCCTGGGTGCCGCGGTGGAGATGGTGCACACCTACTCGCTGATCCATGACGACCTGCCGGCGCTGGACAACGATGACCTGCGCCGCGGCAAGCCGACCTGCCACGTCGCGTTCGGTGAAGCCATCGCGATCCTCGCCGGCGATGCGCTGCAAACCTTGGCCTTCCAGACCATCGCGCAACTGCCCTCCCCTGCAGCCACCGTGGTCGCCATTGTTGGCGAGTTTGCGGTCGCGATCGGCACCGGCGTTGGGCCGGAGCCGGGCTCTGACCTGCCAGCAGCGCTGGCACCGGGCATGATCGGCGGCCAAGTGATGGACATCGAAGGCGAAGGGCAGAAGCCCACCGCCAGCCTGGTCGAGCGCATTCACCGTGCTAAGACCGGCGCACTGATTACGACTTCTATCGTCTGCGGCGGTCTGCTTGGCCTGGGACACTGCCTCGGCTCGCCGGAGCGTTCTGCCAAGATGCGCTGCACGGCCGAAGACGCTGTCGCGGCGCTTCGCACCTTCGGCGAGAAGGCCGGGCTGGCTTTCCAGATCGTGGACGACGTGCTGGACATGACGCAAAGCTCCGAACAGCTGGGCAAAACCGCCGGCAAGGACACCGCCACAGACAAAGCCACCTGGCCCGCCGTCTTCGGCATCGAGCAGTCACGTCGAGACGCGTCGGCCCTGATCGCCGACGCCTTTGCCGCACTCGCCCCGTTCGGCGACACAGCGGACTCGCTCAAGGCTGTGGCGCGCTATCTTGTTGACCGGACCCACTAAGGCCTTCTTATGCGACTTCAACCGCGTCACTATGTACTGCTCGGGCTGGTTCTGCTGCTGGGCATCTGGAATCTGGTTCGCCTGAACCGCGCCCGGCACCCCGCCGTGGCTCCTGCGGGGGCCGTGGCTGACACCCCAGGGTGGGAAGCCTTCGACCACGCGGCTTCCTTGCGCGACGCGCCCGAAGCGCAGTTCACGCCCGCCCTCGATGCCCTGCGCACCCAAACGGAAAGCACAACCGGGCCGCAAGCCGCCGACCTGCGCGGCTGCCAGATGTGGCTGCTCTACTACCGGCACAGCGTGCCCATGGCCGGCGGCAAACCTGGTGACTGGGCCATGCTGGCCAGCGGCCACGTGCAAAGCTGCCTGACCAACCACCGCGATATCGGCCGCTAGGCGCCCCATGTTTACCGACAATGACCTTCAGCAGGCCTTAACCGAGTGCTTTGTCCCCGCGCTGCGGCGCGACGTCGTGGCGGTCGGCCTGGTGCGGTCCGCGCGCCTGCTGCGCGACGAGAACGCACCCGGCGCGGGCATCCCCGGTGTGCCACCCCGCTTCATCGCGCAGATCACGCTGTCTGCCCCAGGCAGCGATGAAGCCGTGAACGCCCAGGTACACGCTGCCGTGGAGAATCGCCTGCTCGGCTTGCCCGCGATCTCGCGGGTGAGCCTAACCATGCTGCCGGCACTGTTCCCGATCCTTGGCGGGCGGTAACTGCCATGGCGACGCGCCGCAAGCATCCCTGGCCGCAGCACCCCTTCGACAAACTCCACGGCACCGACACCTCCGGCCTGCTGCCCGGCACGCGCATCGCCGCCGGAACCGGCTTTGCGCCGGAGGAGTTGACCGCCTACTACGGTGTCGCACCCAGCATCCTGCAGGGTGTGGTCGACCTTTGGCTGCGTGAGTGCCACCCGCCGCAGTCCATTGAGCAGACGGTCTTTCTGGACGTGGGCGCCGGCAAGGGACGGGCGATGATGCTGGCGTCGCAGTACCCGTTTCTGCGCGTGGAAGGCGTGGAACTTAACGCGGAGCTGGCGCAGATCGCGCAGGCCAACCTGCAGCTATGGCGCAACGACGCAGCCGCTGAGGCGCTCGCGCCCACCGTGCTGCACCAGGCCGATGCGACGCGGCAACCGCTGCCCCTAGAGCCGACGCTGGCCTATCTTTTTCACCCATTCGAGGCTAGGTTGTTACGTACATTTCTGCGCCACGTGCGTAAGTCGGTGAAAGCTAACCCCAGGCCTTTTGACCTGGTGTACGTGAACGCGTAACACGACTCCATGCTGGAC
>CAXTRU010000256.1:0-5494 GCA_964246665.1 uncultured Acidobacteriaceae bacterium | reverse complement strand
GATTCCTCGTGCCCGCCTGTTCGCGGTAGAAGGCATCCGGGGAGGTGTTCCAGTAGTGGACGGGGTTGAGATGCCCGTCCGGCTCGCGGACCGCCCCGGGAGGGGCGGTGGGGGCGTCCGTAGGCGAGGCAGGCAGTCGGAGGCGCATGCGCGCGATCGGACGTGCCTCCGGCTCGGGCGGCA
Organism: uncultured Acidobacteriaceae bacterium; assembly: GCA_964246665.1. Taxonomy (GTDB): domain Bacteria; phylum Acidobacteriota; class Terriglobia; order Terriglobales; family Acidobacteriaceae; genus Granulicella. The sequence continues at coordinate 5,311 of CAXTRU010000256.1, read as the reverse complement.
GAAGCATAATCAGCTCATAGCCGCATTGGTACTGCGCGTTCCAAACGCCGGTGTCGGCCACGGGGAGATAGCCTCCCAGCAACGTCCGCTTGCTGTAGCCCGGCTTGTATTCGTACTGCTCGGGGGCGTCGAAGGGAAAGAAGTCCGCGGGATCAAAGAAGGCTCCGTCCATGTCGGGTGCCCACGTCTGGTCGGCGTTTGCCTTGGGCTCGCGCGAGACGCAGTCGGCCTGGAGATACAGCGACCGCTCCGGTCCCGCGCCGTCGCTCGAGACAAGCGTCCAGCCGATGTACTCCGGCCCCAGCGCGGCCACGTTCTCGTAGCAGGGGTCCTCGTCGGAGCCAAGCAGAAAGGGGCCGGCAACGTCAGTGCCCGGAGCGACATGGAGCGGCCGTTGAAAGCGTACAGGGAGTGCTGCGTTCACCGGCCGCGGTCGAATCTGGGCCAGGTCTCCAACGCCTTTGGGGATGAGCGCAATGGTGCCGCCCCGCTCGGTCACATAGGCGATCGCTCCCCGATGCGTCCTGTGTATTTCGAACACGGCGGTGCCCACGCCGTTCATGTCCACCACGGCCCGTAGCACCCAGCCGCCAAGGTGTTCCCCCACGGCAAGCGTCTGCGATTTGCCCCCGTGCAGCGCGTCCGCGGTGCCGGCCCCCAAGGCCTTCACCTGCGGCGGGGTTTGCAGGGCCTCGGCCTCGCCAGGCAAGAGCAGCGAGTACTCGTTGGCGATCCGGCCTGGCTGGTGACGCCCGGCTACCGCTGGCCCATGGCCGTCAGCCCGGCCCGGTTCTTCGGCCATAGCGGTCCACGGCACAGCCGTCGCCGCGCCCGAGGCGGACAGCAACTTCAAAAAATCTCTTCGATCCAACGATGGCTCCGGTGCGGTTTCCGCCCCAGCCAGCTAATGTCGCCCTGCTGGAAACCGCAATAGACCGAATGGACTACATCGCATTGTGCCTTCGTTCACGAACAATGGGCAGCCGCCAGACATAAAGCTTTGCGCACCGTCGCCAAACAAGAGGGAACTGATGAATACCTGTCGCATGTCTCGAAGAACCTGGCTCCGCAGCCAGCCGCGCGTTCAAGCCAAGGGCAAGCTCTTCGCTGACAAATGGGGAACACACGATCTGCGTCGCCTGAAACAGCGCCTCCTTGCCGGCGTTTGTTGCATGTTTTTGTTCACCTCGCTCTGCGTGGCGCAGTTCAGCGGTGGTTTGCAGGGGTCGGTCCAGGATCCCTCCGGAGCGGGCGTTCCCAACGCGGTCATCACGCTGACCAACGTGGACACCAGCGTCACACAGACCACCAAGTCCGACTCCGCGGGTACCTACCGCTTCGCGAGTCTCGCCCCGGGCAACTACAAGGTCTCGGCCGCATCCCCGGGGTTTAACGCTGCCGCCACGACATTGACGCTGAACACCGACGAAACGCGCAACGTCCCGCTTGCGCTGACCGTGGGCCAGGTAAGCTCGCAGGTACAGGTGACCGAGCAGGCCGAGCTGCTGGACACCTCGGAGACCCGCAATGAGCTGACGTTGGACCGCCAGGCGATGGCGGACCTGCCGCTTGCGGCGCGCAACCCGCTGGCCCTCGTCACGCTGGCGCCGGGGGTCACCGGCACGGGCACCTCGTCGACAAACTCAGGTTCAGCTACAAACTTCAATCCCGAAAACTCCGTGGATGCCAGTGCCAACGGGCGCGGCGCCAACGGAAACCTGTACGTGGTCGACGGTCTCGACGTCACCAGCAGCATCCGGCCGGGCGTCGTGAATCTCACGCCCAACGCTGATTCCGTGCAGGAAGCCAGCGTGCAAACCAACACTTACACCGTCGACTTCGGGCGCGCGAGTTCGATTGAGACAGTGATCACGACGCGCTCCGGAACCGACCAGTATCACGGCTTCGCCAGCGAGTACTACACCTACCAGGGTCTATGGGCCAAGGGCGAATTCCTCACCAAAGGGCAGAGCCTGGCTCCGTTTCACACGAACAATCTGTCCTTCGGCGTGGGCGGACCCGTCATTCCGCACCACCAGTTCTTCTTCTTCGCGGGCTATGAGCCGTACCTGTCGCTCACCTCAAACGGCAACTCGCTGCAGACCTATGAGGACCCAGCGTTTACGGCCTTTGCGAAGACAGTCCAGCCCAACAGCCCTGAGACGTCGCTGTTAACGCAGTACGGGCCCACCAACATCACCTTTTCGAACGTTTCGCAAACGGCTGCGCAGGCCTTCGGTGCGCAAAACCTCCCGGCGAATACAGGGTGCGGCACACCGTCTACCGACAACATTCCGTGTACGACGCCTGTGTTCGACCAGGGCGTGTTCAACTCCAGCAGCTTCAACAATTCGAAGCAGTACAACATCCGCCTTGATAAGTACTTCAAGAAGGACCGTGTGTATGGTCTCTTTTATCGCGACACCATCAACACCGGCGGACCCGCGGTGCGTCCGGCCTTTGCGACGGGGAACAACTATTACACCTTCTCGTTGCAGGGCAACGAAACACACACCTTCTCCCCCAACCTGCTGAACGAAGGCTTTATGGGCTACAACCGCATTGAAGGCTTTGCACCTTCCAGCGGCAACTTCACCGTTCCTGTGGTCAACGTCACCGGCCTGGGTGTGAACTTCGGCGCCGGCTTCGCCCTGGGCGACTACATCCAGCACAGCTACCACTGGCGCGACGTGCTGACCTACATCCACGGGTCGCACTCCTTCCGGTTCGGCTACGAGGGATGGCACGGCGACGATATCGCGCTCTTTGCCGCCGCCTATGCGCAACCCACCTTCCAGTTCAACAGCATGATCGACCTGATTAACAACAATCCGTACACCGAGAGCAATCTCTCCTACGACCCCGTCAGCGGCAAGCCCAAGGCCAACAACTACGGCTATGCCCAGACCACGGGCGGCGGCTTCGCCGAGGACACCTGGAAGGCCAATCGTCACCTGACTGTTAATTACGGCCTGCGGTACGACAACTTCGGCTACTCCTACCCCTCGCTGGCCGGTACGGGCCTTTCCAACTTCCACCTCGGAACCGGGTCCACCTGGGCGCAGCGTGTTGCCACGGGCGTGATGACGGCCCAGAGCCATGTCTTCAACCACGACTTGAACTGGGTGTTCAGCCCACGCGGCGGCTTTGCCTACTCACCGGACGCGGAAGGACGCTGGCTGCTGCATGGCGGCATCGGGCTGTACCACGACTACTTCACGCTGGGGAACTCCGAGAATGGCCTGAGTGCCAATCCCCCCGGTTTCGTTCGGCCCACGTTCTACAACAACGGCACCACGGCAGCGCCGATCTTCGGTTTCGGCACCCAGAACGTGTATCCATTCGGCTATCCGTACCCGGCCTTCCAAGGTCAGCCTCTGAATGCGCAGGGTGGCATCCCGGGCTCGCAGATTTCGGTCGGCGGTGTGGATGAAAACCTGTCCGCGCCGCACACCATCAACTATTCGCTTGCCTTGGATCACCAGATCACCCGCGATTTTGTAGGCAGTGTCGGCTTTATCGGGTCGCACTCCGCAGATCTGATTGCGGCCGGTGGGAATACAGGAGCTACCTCCTACGGCAACGACGTGAACGCCTTCTCGGGGGATCTGCTGCAGCACCTGCAGTGCGCAACAGCGATGAACGGCACGATCTCGTGCTCGGGGACGCCAACACGCCTGAACACGAGCTTCGGCAACATCAACTACGCGTACAACACGTCCGTGGGCAACTACACGGCGCTGGTTGTTTCCGGACGGGGCCGCTTTTCGCAGCGAGGCTTCGTCACCGGTTCCTATACCCTGGGGCACTCGCTGGATGACTGGCAAAACTACCCGGTCGGCTACCCCGACGAAACCCGTTTCTACGGGAACTCACCGTACGATGTGCGCAACCGCTTTTCCATCGGTGCGTCGTACGAGCTTCCCGGCGGTCACACAGGCAACGCGCTGGTGAAGCGGGCCTCGGAGGGATGGACGTTGGCGGGGCTTTCGGTTCTGCAAACGGGCACGCCCTTTACGGTCTTCACCTCTGCCGCGTTTGCGGCGCAGCCCGCGAACAACACGCAGCCGGTGTCGGCGACCAATCCGCTGGTGTTCTCCCCCAAAAGTGGCGATTTCAATGCCGATGGCGATAACAATGACTATCCCAACGTCACCGCCTACACGCAAAGCCATAACCATGCGGATTACCGAAAAGGGATCTTCGCCGCAAGCACAACGGGCCCGTACGCGTTCGGAAACTTCGCCTTTCCGGCGCTGGGCGTGGAGGGGAACGAAACGCCGAATCGCTTCCGCAACTCCGGCTTTTCTGATGTCGACTTCACGGTCAAGAAGATCACCTCCATCACGGAGCGCGTGAAGCTTGAACTGCGGCTCGATACGTTCAACATCCTGAACCGCGTGAACTACAACGCGGTGAACACCAACAACGTCGGCAACGACCTGAACAATTCAAGCTTTGGTCAAAGCACGGGGCTTGCGAATAACCCGAGAAACATGCAGGTGGCCGGCAAGCTCACCTTCTAAGCAACGGGCACACTGCGGGGGCCGGCGGTGGCGCGCCGGCCTCGCAGTGTGCTTTGATCTGTCCATACGTTATGTCGCCGTCCCAGACGCATCGGTTTACTAGAACGTTTCTCGCAGTGTTGGCGGTGACGATCCTGCCGACGCTCCCAATCTGCGGGCAGCAACCCTCGGAGGCGGTGGGCGCCATCTCGGCTGCGCTTCGAAGCGGTGATACCGCGCAGGCACTGAGCCTCGCTCACAAAGCTCTCGCTGCCCGCCCCGGAGATTGCCCCGTACTTTCGCTGGAAGCGCTGGCCTATACCGCGCAGAACCAGACAGGCCCTGCCCTGGAGGCGTTCCAAACAGCGTTGCGGCACTGCCCACGCTACCTGCCTGCGCTGGAAGGCGCCGCACAGATTGAGCTCGCGCAAAAGTCACCGGACGCCATACCGCACCTCACGCGTGTGCTCGAGCTCCAGCCGGGAAACGTGCCCGCGCAGGGCATGCTGGCCTCCGCGCTGGCTTCGTCAGGCAGGTGCGGGGAAGCGCTGCCGCATTTCGTGGCGAGCGAGTCGATGTTTGCGAGCACGCCCAGCTTGCCGGAGGCGTATGCGCGCTGCCTGGCGCAAACGGGCGACCTCGCGTCGGCCCTGCAGCGCTACGAAGCGTTGGCTGCCGAGCATCCCAGCGACGCGGCCCGCTACAACGTCGCGCTGCTGCAGGCGAAGCTGAACCAGTCCAAGGAGGCACTGGCCACGTTGGAGCCGCTGCTCGCAGCCCGGCAGTTCGAGCCGGCGTTGGCGCTT
>CAXTRU010000255.1:0-5507 GCA_964246665.1 uncultured Acidobacteriaceae bacterium | reverse complement strand
AGCAGTCCGCACATGGATTGCGAAGGTCGAAGCCGTCCACGCGACCCTGCACTACCGCGACGGCGCTTCGGCGGGGCAACACCCACCAGCACAAGATTCCGTAGAAGACGCTCCCGCGCCCAATCAGAGCGCGAGCGGTTGAGGTTGGCACCATGTACGCAGTTATTCGCACCGGCGGCAAGCAGTACCGCGTCGCCCCCGGCGACACCCTGAAGGTTGAAAACGCCGCTCACGAGAACGGCACGCTCGAGTTCTCCGACGTCCTCGCCGTTTCTGGTGAGGAGGGAAAGTTCTAGCAGGACCTCAACGGCGCGAAGGTCCTCGCCTGGGTGGTCGGCGAAGGCCGCGGTGAAAAGATCCTTGTCTTTCATTTCAAGCGCAAAAAGCAGTACAAGAAGATGCAGGGCCATCGCCAAAACTTCCTGGAAGTCAAAATCAACGCTATCCAGGTCGGCGGCCGCACCTTCGAGGCTGAACAGAAGTAAGCTTTCTGGCAGCAGGCGTTCCCTGCCGTCGTCCTGAGCGCAGCAAAGCACCCGCAGTCTGCTCAAAGCGCTTTTGAAGCAAGCACCACCCAAGTTCCGGCGGCCAGATCCGCCCTGTGAGGCAAAGCAATGGCACATAAAAAAGGTCTAGGCAGCTCGAAAAACGGCCGCGACTCCAATGCACAACGGCTTGGCGTGAAGCGCTTCGGCGGCCAGCTCGTCACCGGCGGCTCCATCCTCGTTCGCCAGCGTGGCACACCACTGAAAGCCGGCAAGAACGTTGGCCGTGGCAGCGACGACACCCTCTTCGCCAAGATCGATGGCGTCGTCAAGTTCGCCGACCGCGGCCAACTCGGCCGTTTCGTCACCATCGAACCGGGGGAAGCAACCACCGCCGCCGCTTCGCAATCTTCAAGCTCAGCCCGGACTGGCGCAGCAAAGGCCCGCACACGCGAGGCCTTTGCTGCTTCCGGCTACCAACATTCACCATGGCAGCGGACGACCGATGCAATCCTTCCTACACGAGCGGCAAGCGGAGATAGCGAAGATCTGTCGCAGACACCATGTCATTCGTCTCGAAGCTTTTGGTTCAGTAGTTCATGACGACTTCCGCCCGGAGCATAGCGATGTTGACTTCCTTGTCGAGTTTGGCCCCATGCCATTCGAGAGTTATGCTGTCAATAAGTTGCGTCTGAAAGAAGAGCTTGTCTGTATCCTGCACCGCGATGTCGATTTGGTCGTTTCCAAGTACGTGAAAAACCCCTACTTCCTCCGCCAAGTGGACGCGGAGAAAGAGCTTCTCTATGCCGCGTAGCCGCGAGAAGTATCTTTGGGACATCGTTCATGCTGTCGAAGCGGTCGAGCTGTTCACGCAATCCTTGACGTTTGAGAACTTTCTTCAAAGCGGTCTGGTGCAAGCAGCAGTTGAACGTAAGATCGAGATCATTGGAGAAGCCCTGAGGCAGATTGAAGTTCACTACCCCGGATCATCTTCCGGGCTCCCCGACACAAGAGTTGCGATCGGCATGCGCAACTATCTCGCTCATGGCTACTTCGCGACAGACCTACAAGAGCTTTGGCTTACCGCAAAGCAAAACTTGCCTGTTCTAAAGAAGGCAGTCCTAGCTAAGGTTGACAGCCCTGGAGATTTCGCCTCGGATCGCTCAAGTTAACGGCCAGTTCTTCCGGTCGATGGAAAAGACATCGCGCGTCGTGCAATAGCCACCGCCGCCATGCATGCGACCAATTAGCCGAAGCTGCGCGGGATCGATGTGCAGCCGTCCGAGATCCTCAAACGCCGAGGTCCGCACGTGCACGTACACAATCTTCCCTAGCAGGATCGTGCTGGAACCGCCGGGCTGCAGCGTCTCAAACAACGTGCACTCCAGCGCAACAGGGGACGCCGCGATGCGCGGGACGTCGACCACCTTTGAGGCTGCAAGTTCTAGCCCGGCAAGCTGCGTCTCGTCCGTTCCCCGCGGGGCATTGGTTGCGGTCGTGTTCATCGCATCGGCCAGCTCTTCGGGCACCATGTTCACGACAAATTGTCCGCGCTCGCGGATGAAGGCCAGCGAGTCCTTCCCCTCACGGTCCGGCGCGGAAGAAAATCCGATAGCCACCAGCGGCGGATCCGACGACAGGATGTTGAAGAACGAAAACGGAGCTGCGTTGATCGCACCCGCATTGCTCTTGCTCACGACCCATGCAATAGGCCGCGGCAGGATCACCGACGCGAGCAACTTGTAGACATCACCCTTGCCCATCGCCTCGAGGTCAAAATGCGAGAAAAGATCGGAGGGGGACGAGGATCGCGCGGCGTCAGGCATGCAGTTTTAGATGGATCGGCAGGGGCACAGGTCGCACATCCTCAGCGGTTGACAATGCCCACGCGAAAGACCGGCTTTGCTGCCTCGCTCGGCTCCTGCACAAAGGTTTCGTTGGTTTTTGCTGGGTCATACCCGCGCCACAACCAGGCCATCTCTTCGGCGAACTCGGCACCTCCTTCGGCCGCTGTGTGTGGGCCTTGCCCGAAGCTGAAATGAAAGTCATAGCCCTTCAACTTCAATGCGTTCGCCATGCGGATGTTTGCGAGCGGCCAGGACCCAAAGGCCGGGTTCTCCTGGTCATTCGCACCATCTTGCAGCCATACCCGAATATTCCGGTGCGGCTCACGCAAGATCTTCTCTGGGTAGTCCTGTCCGCCGTCCTCCACGGATGGATCTTCCTTCCACTGCAGTGACGTGAACGACCCAATCCAAGTGATGACGCGCCCGAACTGATTCGGCATCTGCCACGCTGCATTGAACGCGCAAATGCCACCCGAACTCAAGCCCGTAATTCCACGCGAGTAGGCATCCTTGCGGAGGTTATACTGCGCGCCAACTTCGGCCAATAGCTCATCACGCAAAAAGACGTCATACAGCCCGCTGACGGTGTCGTACTCCAATGACCGCATCGCGTTTCGGAGGTCTATGCCCCATCGGTCCGCATGTTCCTGCACCGAGCGATACGTGGACGTCCCAGGGGACGCAGAGATATCGCCAGGATCGGTGAACACAGCGATCATCACCGGGATCTTGCCCTCGGCAATCAGGTTGTCGATCACAGTTAGCGCCGGGTGATCACCATCCCGTCGTGCGTACCCACTTCCGTCTTGGAAGACCATCACAGCCGCGGGCTTCTTCGGGTCATACTGCGCCGGGACATAGACCCGGTATTCGCTCATCATGCCGTCGTAGACCTTGCTCCGGAGCGTCTTCTGCTCCGACAGGATGCCCGCGGGCACGCCGGGCTTCTGCAACGCATCACCGGTCAGCGGCGGTGGTGCGGGCGCCGGACCGGAGTTGGGCCCACCAGGCTGGTTCACAGGCGCAGGCGTCGGTGGCGCCGCTTGTTGAGCCCCCATCGGCAAACCGAAGGCCAGCACCGCGATCACCAACTTACGAAGTTGCAACGGCCCATTCTCCCCCACGGTTCACCATACCAAGATCCACCCAAGGCTAGATCAAGAGACCGTTTTACAAGATTTATCTTGCAAGACCACTGTACTAGGAGTATTAGTACACCTGTGATCCCGTTTCGCGTGCAATTCCAACCCGGGGCTCCCATCTTTGAGCAGACGGTCTACGCCGCCAAGCGCGCGATGATTGCCGGCCAACTGCGTCCGGGCGATCCGTTCCCTTCGGTGCGCGCACTTTCTCGCGAGCTCAAGATCAATCCCAACACCGCGCACAAGGTCGTGGCCGCGCTGCTTGCCGAGGGCCTGTTGCACAACCAACCCGGCATCGGCACGGTGGTCGCTCCTTTACCGGACAGCAGCCGTCGCGAGCGCACCGCGCTACTCGGCCCACAGCTCGAAGAGCTCATCGTGGAAGCCAAGCGTGTCGGCATCAAGCTCGAAGCCTTGCAGGAGGCCGTCGCCCAACACTGGCGTCGCCTCACGCACGACCCAACCTCAGCCCCAACCCAGGTCCGCAAATCCGCCCGCGAGGACAACCCCGCATGAACGCGCAGATCGCATCACCAAGCGCAGTCCAGGCCGACAATCTTTCCGTTCGCTTCGGCCGAACCAACGCACTCACCGATATACGACTCACCGTGCCTGCGGGCTCTCTTTTCGCGCTGATCGGTCCCAATGGCGCGGGCAAAACGACGCTCATCAAGACACTGCTCAACCTGCGCCGGCCAACTTCCGGCGGTGCACATGTCCTGGATCACGAATCCACTTCGCTTCGCGGCCGCGCGCTGGAGCGTATCGGGTATGTGTCGGAGAACCAGGAACTGCCTGGCTGGATGACGCTTGAAGCTTTGCTGGCTTATCTGCGCCCGTTCTATCCCACCTGGGATTGCGAAGTCGAGCGCACACTTCTGGCGCAGTTTCGTCTTCCTGCCGGCCGCAAGCTGAAGCAGATGTCTCGCGGGCAACAAATGAAGGCGTCCTTGCTGGCCGCGCTCGCCTATCGGCCAGCGCTGCTTATCCTCGATGAGCCTTTCTCCGGTCTTGATCCCTTGGCGCGTGATGAATTCGTCGAAGGTCTGCTCGACCAGGCCGCTTCGGCTGTGGAAGCCGGTCACCCCATGACAACGCTCATCTCCTCACACGACCTTGCCGAGATCGAGTCGCTCGCTACGCACATCGCCTATCTCGACAACGGCCGCGTCCTGTTTGCCGAAGAGATCGCGAAGCTCACAGAGCGCTTCCGCGAGGTCACCGTCGTCCTCGATTCATCTGTAGCTGCAAGCACCCTCCCGAACCGGCCAGCGTCCTGGCTCTTGCCTGAGCAGAACGCGTCCACGCTGCGCTTTATCCACTCCCAGGCTGCGACCGAACCTATAAATCAGCAGATCGCCACATTCCTTCCTCATGCCAGCGACACCAAGGCCCAGCCGATGTCCCTTCGCTCCATCTTTCTTGCCCTGGCCCGCTCCTCCTCCGCTCTACAAACTACGGCTGCTGCCGGAGGTCGCGCATGAACCTCGTCCCTCGTATCTTTCGCAAAGACGTTCACCACCTTTACCCTGAGATACTCGTCTACCTTGTCCTGCTTATCGCCTTTGGACTGGCAACGCCGGCCTCCTGGGTGCCCGGTTTGCTCCCTAGGTTTGTCCGCCTCGCGCCTGGCCTCCTGAGTTTCCTAATCCCTGTCACTTGGCTGGTTATGATCGCCCGCCTGGTACACGACGAGGTCCTCGTTGGCGATCGCCAGTTCTGGATTACGCGCCCTTACACCTGGACCGGGCTGTTGCTTGAGAAGCTCTTGTTCCTACTCGTCTTCCTGCACATGCCTTTGCTCCTGGTGCAGGCCTACCTGCTGCATCGCGCGCACATGCCTGTTGGGTCGGCGCTGCCGAACTTGCTGCAGTATCAGGTAATTGTCGCGCTCGCTTACGTTCTTCCCTTACTCACCCTTGCCGTCGTAACAGCCAGCTTGGGCCGGCTATTTTTGTCTCTTCTCGGTGGCCTTGTGTACATCATCAGCGCCAGCCTCATCGCAAGTCGCCTCACGCTGCACTCTATCTCTT
>CAXTRU010000254.1:1264-5532 GCA_964246665.1 uncultured Acidobacteriaceae bacterium | reverse complement strand
AAACATGCCAGGCCCCTCCTCAGGAGCCGTTGTTGGTTACAGTTGAACGATCAGCCAGCCACCCTGGACAGGCACGGCGGCATACACGGGTTGCGAAATCTCAAAGTCGGTGACCATGATGTGCGCCTGGGTAGCCGACACGGTCTGCACGGCGGGTACAAGGTTTCCCTGCGCCCGCGGCGCCTTCGCACGATCCTCAGACCAAACCGCCAGCTCACGGAAGGCAGGTCTCTGCCCAGCCACGGCGACTGCACGAAGGCGACGGAAAGGCCTGACCGGTCGTGTTGCCCGGAGAACGGCTCTGCGCAGCACTGCCCGGCGTGCCGTAGTCGAGGTCCCCGCCTTCACAGGCACCATCGCGCCTGCTGCCGAGGGCATTGGCATGGGCGCGGTGACGGCTGAAGCAGTTTCGCCGGTTGCGGCAGTCGCGGCGGCGGCGAGCGTAGAGGTCGGCATCCCGTCGAAGCGCACCACCTGCGGACTGCGTGTCAGCAAGCCGGCAAGCAGCACCAGGCCCGCAGCGACTGAACCAAGCGCCCAGCGTGTGCGGCCGCGGGCAATCCCTGCCTCCGGTCCGGCCAGGATGCGCCGTACCCGGCCCACCAGTTCGGACTCACGTACGCCTGCCTTCGACGCGGCACCCAACGCACTCAGCGCCAGCGACATCCCTTTGCGTAAAAGGGAGTCCTCAGCCAGCTTCACCAGGCAGGCCGCATAGGCTTTGCGCGCCTGCGTTGTTTGCAGAACGCCATCATCGCAGGCCAATTCGCGCTCGCGGCATAGCTGGCGGTCGAGCCATAGCAGCGCCGGATTGAGCGGCAGCAGCAGAAGGCAGATCTGCTGCAGGAGGTTTAGCCAGTCATCGCCCCGGCGCAGGTGCTCCATCTCGTGCAGCACCACGTGCGCCAGATCTTCGTTCGACAGGGCCTCCAGCATGCCCTGCGGCAATAGCACCCGCGGACGAAAGAAGCCTGTGACGCTGGGCCGATCCACGGCTCCGGAAACGCACAGCTCAGCCCGGCGCGGTTGCTGCAACAACCTCGCGAGATCGCCTTCCACGGCGACGGGGATCGCTCGACGCGCGATGTTCCACAGCTTGAGTCCGTTGAGCCCGAGCTGGGCCGCCCGCCACGCCGACAACGTGGCCCACACCGCCACCAGCGCAACACTCCAGTCTTCGCCGAGGTGCACGACGTAGTGCGGCACGGAGGCGCCGTGGGGAACCGCAAAGGCGAGCAGCGGGAGAAGAACAACCAGCAGCAGCACCGCCGTCCACACGGCCGCACGGGCACCCGGCGAGATGCCGCGGAACAACCGGAAACTCAGGGCGACGGCGCAAGTCAACAGCAGACCCTGCCACACCGAGGTGATCAGAAGTCCGGCAGCCAGTGGTGAAAGGGCGTGCAATCTCAGCGGCAAGTGGCTCATTGGGCCCCCTCCGCATGCTCCGTCGCACCCTCGCCCTCGTCAGCGTCAGCTGGTGCCTCAGCGATGGCTTGCTTCAGGCGCTGCAGCTCTTCAGGCGTCACCTCGGCGTCGCCTAGCAGCGACAGCAGCAGTCGCTCCCGCGAGTTGCCGAAGAACCGTTGCAGCACATGCCGCACCTCGCTGCGGCTGGCTTCATGCTCCGCCACGCAGGGGCTGTACAGGAACGCGCGGCCTTTTTGCCGGTGCGTCACATAGCCCTTCTTTTCCAGGATCCGCACGGTGGTGAGGACGGTCGTATAGGCCAGCGGCGCGCTGTCCGGCAGCGCCTGCACCAGGTCCGCGACGGCGGACTCGCCGCGGTCCCACAGCAGCCGCATCAGCCTCAGCTCGGCTTCGGTCAATGTGATGGAGCGTTTTGGCGGCATCGGTTCTCTAGGGCCAGACGACTTGCCCGTATCCAGACTGACGAACAACTATGAGATTAGTTAGCGAGCGCTGCATGTTGCTCGACGGAAAGGAGCACTCGCTCTACCGCACCGCCAATCGTTGTTCCAGCGAGACGAAGTTCTGCCAAGCCGCCTCCGGCAGACTTACGCCGTCGCGCACACTGCGTTCGCGCACCCGCAATGTACCCTCTCCGGGATAACGCGCCACCACCCCAGCTTCAACGGGCGTCGCCTCGTGCAGCGAGCGGATGCACCCTTCCGCGAGCCGCTCCATCTCCGCCAGGGAGCTCACCGCCTCCGCGTTGATCGCCAGGAAGACCTGCGACAAACCCGTCTCGCGCAGCGGGTCTGCCTCAATCTGGTGCGTTGCACGACCGCCCGACAGCATGGCCGCCAACAGGTCCAGCACAAACGCCAGCCCTGATCCCTTCCAAAAACCCACGGGCAGGGCCCGCTGGCTGCGCTCCACGGCACCGGGGTCGCGCGTCAGCTCGCCCTGCTCGTCAAAGCCGCCCGGCACAGGCAAGGTCTCGCCGTGCTCGCGATAACGGGCCAGCGCGCCATACGAGAACTGGCTCATCGCCATATCCAGCACCACCGGGCCGCCCCTGCGCGGTACCGCCACCACGAGCGGATTGTTGCCCAGCGCCGGACTCGTCGCTCCCCACGGCGGCAGGTTCGGCATGGTGTTGGTCCAGGCCATCAACGCGAAGCCGGCATCCGCCGCCTGCCAGCCATAAGTTCCGCCGCGCTGCCAATGGTTGGTATTTCCCAAACCGACCGCGCCGACGCCATGCTCGCGGGCAAGCTCCATCGCGCGCTCCGTCATCGCAAAGGCGGCCAGGTTGCCCGGTCCGCGATGCCCCGTCCACCGCTCCAGGGCGCCTGCCTCCAGCACGCGTTCAGGCACCGCCGCAGGGACAACCACCCCGGCTTGCACCATCTCCACAAACCGCGGCAGGCGAGCCACACCGTGCGTGACCACGCCATCCCGGTCCGTCTCCGCAATCAGGCGAGCCCCCAGCGTCGCGCGGTCGGGCGAAAGGCCGGCGCTTATCAGCACTCGACGCACACGCTCCTGTAACTCCGCAAGGCTTACCGTGATCACGATTCAGAGCATACCGTCTGCAAGTTGCAAAGAAAGCGCGATGGCCGACACCACCGCACCCTCCGACCTGCGAGTCACGTGAACTTACCCAGCAGCGACTTCTTGCAGGGCCGGGTAGTCCACGTAGCCTTCCGTACCGTGCGTGTAGAACGTTTCAGCATTGGGCTCGTTTAGTGGGGCACCTTCGCGGAAGCGCTCCACCAGATCAGGGTTGGCGATAAAGAGCTTGCCGAACGCCACGGCGTCGCAATCCCTGCGCGCGATGGCCTCTTCCGCGCTTTCTCGCGTGAACTTCTCGTTGGCGATGTAGGTTCCGCCAAACTGCTCCTTCAACTGCGGCCCCAGCCAGCCGGGCCCCTCATACTCACGCGCCAGCAGAAAGGCGATCTTGCGTATGCCAAGCTCGCGAGCCACGTAGCCAAAGGTCTCCGCCGGATTTGAGTCGCTGATGCCATGCGCATCGCCGCGCGGCGCCAAATGCATGCCGACGCGCTCCGGTCCCCACACCTCAGCGACAGCGTCGGTCGCCTCGAGCACCAACCGCGCGCGCTTTTCCAGCGTGCCACCCCACGCGTCCGTGCGATGGTTGGTGCCGTCCTGCAAGAACTGATCCAGCAGATAACCGTTGGCGCCGTGCAGCTCAACGCCGTCAAAGCCCGCAGCCTTGGCATTCTCCGCCCCGCGCTTGTAATCCGCGATGATGCCCGGAATCTCAGAAGCCTCCAGCGCCCGCGGCGTCTCGAAGTTCTTCATCGGCCGGATCAGGCTCACATGCCCCGTCGCTGCAATCGCGCTCGGCGCCACCGGCGACTCACCGTTCAGGAAATACGGATCGGAGATACGCCCCACATGCCAAATCTGCGCGAAGATCCGTCCGCCGGCCTGGTGCACAGCGTCGGTTACCTGTCGCCACTTCTCCACCTGCGCTTCACTCCAGATGCCCGGCACCTGCGAGTAGCCCACGCCCTGTGGGCTTACCGGGATGCCTTCAGAGATGATCAGCCCTGCACTGGACCGTTGTGTGTAGTACTCGATCATTACCTCGGTCGGGATGTGATCCACGGTCCCACGCAGGCGCGTCAGCGGGGCCATGATCACCCGGTTCGGCAGCCTCAACCCACCCATCACCATCGGATCCAATAACTGCGGCATCTACCGATCTCCTCAAACGCCCAAGCGGGCGCACGAAGAACTAGATGCCTCAAGCCTGCTTGATGATTCCGTCCTATGTGGTCGGTGCAGGCAAAACAGCTACGCTTTGCTCATCGCTCGACCACTCAGAAGCT
>CAXTRU010000254.1:0-1254 GCA_964246665.1 uncultured Acidobacteriaceae bacterium | reverse complement strand
GAACAGTACGAACCCGCAGCACGTGCGAGTCCCTTATGCCGCCGTTACCACCTCAGAAAAGTCCGCTATGCCCCCAAAACTTTTCAGGATCTCAGCCAACAAGTACAGCCTTCTCTCCCGCACCGCCGGGTCGGGATCCATCACCATCACACGGTCAAAGAACGCGTCCACTGCTGGCCGCATCGTCGCCATGCTCTCCAGTGCCGGGCCATACTCCCGCCGCGCCACATGCTCCTGCACACGCCCACGCACTACCTTGAATGTTTCCTCCAGCACGGCCTGCTCCGGCACAACGTCCATGGCGACCGGAGCGTCGCTCCAACTCTCGCCCTTGGCCTCGGCCTGCTCCAGGATGTTCTTCATTCGCTTGAAGGCAGCACTCACAGCCACGAAATCCGCGCTTGTGCGCATGGCGCTTACCGCTTCAGCCCGTGCTACAGCGTCATGCACGTCGCTCGACCCAGCCACCAGCACCGCGGTGACCACGTCATAGGCGAACCCGCGCACCTCCTTCAGGTAGAAGGACAAGCGCTCATGGAAGAACAGACGCAACCGCGCTGCAGCAGCCTCGTTCTCGGCCGCATGCTTCACGATGTCGTCGACGCCAAGAGGAAGTTCCATCTCCGCCAGCATCTTCACGATCGCGTTGGCGGCACGCCGCAACGCAAATGGATCCTTCGATCCGGTAGGCTCCAGGCCCAGGCCGAACAACCCTGCGATGGTGTCCGCACGGTCGGCAATGCCCAGCAGTGCGCCTTCGGCTGACCGTGGCACACGCCCTTCCACACCTGCCGGCATGTACTGGTCATAGATGGCCTGCCACACCACTCCAGGCTTGCCCTCAGCCCGCGCGTACAGCCCACCGATCACGCCTTGCAGCTCGGTAAACTCCTTCACCAACTCTGTCGTCAGGTCAGCCTTGGCCAGCGTTGCTGCCTCTTGAAGCGCCTCTGTTTTGAGCGCCAGCCCTCGCGAGGTGACGGCTGAGGCAAGGCGCTCCGCCAAGCGCAACACACGCGCCGACTTCGCCGCATAGCTCCCAAGATCTTTGTGAAACGTCAGCTTTTCCAGCGCAGCGACGCGATCCATCAGGTCCGTGCGCCGGTCCACCTGCCAGAAGAAGCGCGCGTCGTTAAACCGCGCCCGCAACACACGCTCGTTGCCCTGCCTAATCACCGCGGCGTTGTGCTCGTTCAGCTCCGTGTTGACTATGGCCAGGAAGTACGGCAGCAATTTGCCTTGTGCGTCTTCCAC
>CAXTRU010000253.1:0-5544 GCA_964246665.1 uncultured Acidobacteriaceae bacterium | reverse complement strand
GGGTGCCGTCCATGTCGGAGGAGTTGCTGCCTCCATCGAGCTGAAAGGTGGCCTGATCGGCGGTGGTGCCGGCGACCTGCCCGCCCGGCGTCACGCCGGGTTGCAGAGTGACAAAGGTGGCCACGTCGCGCCCGATGGCAGGAAGCGATTCCACCATCACCTGGTCTACCGTTTGACCCGTGGTCGCATTCAGAGTTTGCAGGTCGGTGTTGCTTGCCTGCACCTCAATCACGGTGCCTTCCGCGCCGACGGCCATCTTGAAGTTGGCATTGGATTGGGAGCCGACGGCTACCGTCAGCGAGGGGATCTCATCTTTGGAAAAGCCGCTCTTGGTGGACGTGACGTCGTACTTGCCGGGCGGGACGTCAGGAAGAACGAAGAGACCTTCCTTGCCGCTCACCGCCGTGCGGCTTTGCTTGGTGGAAAGGTCTGTGACCGTGATGGTTGCGCCCGGGATCACAGCGCCGGTCTGATCCGTGACCGTGCCCGTGATGGTGCCCGCGCTGGTGGACTGCGCGTGGCTGCTGAAGGGAACTGCGATGCTCGCGGCAACAGCAACGCGAGCGAGCACCTGACGGTGCACGGAGAGACGGTTCATCAAAGACCCCCTGGGTACGCCAAAACAAAAGCGACTTAGTGGAACTGGTGAAGCGCTGACGATGTAGCTGTTTAAAGAGCAAAGCCCAAGATGCGTTGAAGCGAGTGCGGGAACGCGCAACTGCGAAACAGATGACCTTAAGCGAGGAACCGGCGGGACATCGCCTGCCTGCTCGCCCTGTGAGAAAGCGATCTGTGCCCGTAGGGAAGAAACGGGCGTTTTGGGAAATTTCTGTGAATCTACAACACGGGCGTGTCGCGTGCAAGCGCTTTCTGTGGGGAACCGCTTTGTCGTCCGGTTTGCGAGCGACGACCACAGCGGCGGCACACGCGTCTGAGAAGACCTTCGCTCCTGGCCTTTTGCGATTGCCGGTTGACATCGCGAGGCAAGCCAATTACAAACCGTGGTACCCCTTTGGCTTTTGCGCCCATACTGCAACAGCGATTACTGCAATACCGATCCGTGTTCCTGCACTGAACCGCTCTTTTGGAGGTGATTCTGCATGCGCCGTTTGTCTGCCTGCGTTTTGTTGCTTTCTGCTGCGGCGTATGCCGTGGAACCTTCCAGCACAGCACCGCCGTTGCGTGGCTACACCGCGGAGCACTCCGCGACGGAGGTGGACTGGGAGACGAAGTTTCGTGCGATCCCGGACCAGGCGCGTTTGCGCGAGAACATGCGGCGGCTCACCGCGCGGCCGCATCATGTGGGCTCGCCGTATGACAAGGACAATGCGGACTGGATGCTGGCGCAGCTAAAGAGCTATGGCCTGGACGCGAAGATCGAAGAGTTCGAAGCGTTGTTTCCCACGCCGAAGTCGCGCAAGCTGGAGCTGCTGGGAGCGCAAAAGTTTACGGCGAAGCTGGAAGAGCCTGCGCTTGCCATCGATCCAACATCGGACCAGAAAAAGGAGCAGTTGCCGACGTATAACGCGTTCTCGCGTGATGGCGATGTGACCGCGCCAGTGGTGTACGTGAACTACGGCGCGCCCTCGGACTATGAGCAGTTGGAGGCCATGGGCGTCAGCGTAAAGGGCGCCATTGTGATTGCGCGCTATGGGCAGACGTGGCGCGGCATCAAGCCCAAGCTGGCA
The DNA here is from genome assembly GCA_964246665.1 of uncultured Acidobacteriaceae bacterium. Taxonomy (GTDB): domain Bacteria; phylum Acidobacteriota; class Terriglobia; order Terriglobales; family Acidobacteriaceae; genus Granulicella. The sequence goes on along the minus strand of CAXTRU010000253.1, from coordinate 3,856 downwards.
GCAGAGCATGGCGCCGTGGGCTGCCTGATCTACTCCGACCCCAAGGACGATGGCTTTGCGCGCGGCGAGGCGTATCCGGCCGGGCCGATGCGTCCGCCGGATGGCGTGCAGCGTGGCAGTGTGATGGACATGCCGGTGTATCCGGGTGATCCGCAGACACCGGGTGTTGGCGCCAAGCCTGGGGTGAAATTAATTCCCCTGCAGGACGTGCAAACCATCACCAAGGTGCCCGTGTTGCCAATCTCGTACGCGGACGCGCGGCCCTTTCTGGAAGCACTCGGCGGACAGCTTGTGCCGGAGAACTGGCGCGGCGGTTTGCCGCTGACCTACAAGACCGGGCCGAGCAAGGTGATGGCACATCTCGCCGTGAGCTTCAACTGGGACCGCAAGCCGCTGTACGACGTCGTTGCCACGATCCCTGGAAGCACGATGCCGGATCAGTGGGTGATCCGCGGCAACCATCACGATGCGTGGGTGAACGGTGCAGGCGACCCAATCAGCGGAGCGAGCCCCCAGCTGGAGGAAGCGCGGGCCCTGGGTGACCTGTTGAAGCAGGGATGGAAGCCGCAGCGCACCATCGTGTACTGCTGGTGGGACGGCGAAGAGCCGGCGTTGCTGGGATCGACGGAGTGGGCGGAGTTCCACGCCGATGAGTTGAAGCAGCATGCGGTGGCGTACTTCAACTCCGACGGCAATGGGCGTGGGTTGTTCCGTGCGGAAGGCGCGCACTCCCTAGAAGCGTTCATCAACAGCGTGGTCAAGGACGTCGATGACCCGGAGACACACATGCCGGTGTGGAAGCGGGCTCACCTGGCGAGTGCGGTTCGGTCGGGTCGCGGGGCGGAGACAGAGAGCGCGCGGCCTGAGGACAAGAACCGCGCTGATACCCGCATCGGTGCGCTGGGGTCAGGGTCGGACTACACCGTGTTTATCGACCACCTTGGGATCCCAAGTGCGAACCTCGGCTACGGTGGTGAGGATGAGGGCGGCGGGCAGTACCACTCCATCTATGACGACTTTTACTGGTACACGCACTTCATGGACACGGACTTCGCCTATGGCAAGGCACTGGCGCAGACGGCAGGCACGATGATGCTGCGCATGGCCGATGCCGACGTAATCCCGTACCAGTTTGGCGACGAGGCGGACACGGTGCATATGTACGTGGGCGAGGTGAAAAAACTTGCGGACACCATGCGCACGCAGATCAAGGAACGGAACGCAAACCTTGCGGACGGAGCGTACAAGGCCGCGGCTGATCCGAAGAAGGTAAGTGTCGCGCCGCCCGTAGATGCTGTGCCGCCGTACTTCGATTTCGCGCCTCTGGACCAGGCTTCAGATGACCTGACGGCGGCGGCTGCGGCCTATGACAAAGCCGCTACCGCGCATGTGGCTGGAGGGGGTGGCGTCAATACCGAGGTGATGAAGGCAGAGCAAGCCCTGACTGACAGCACGGGCCTGCCAAACCGGCCGTGGTTTCAAAACATGGTGTACGCGCCGGGCTTCTACACGGGGTATGGCGTGAAGACGTTGCCGGCGGTGCGTGAGGCGATCGAGCAGAAGCAGTGGTCGATTGTGGATGCGCAGATTGCGCGTACGGCTGCGGCGCTGGAGCGGGAGGTACAGGTGCTGCAGGCAGCAACGAAGACGCTGGCGGGCAGTTAGGCCATGACCAGTGAAGATTTGCTGAAAGTGAGGTCGCACTGAACCTGCAGATGTCTCCACTGCGCGTCTTCGTCGCTCCCATCGAGAGGACGACGTAAAAGCAGATGTGATCGAGAGGGCTCCCTGTCAGAGCGCGTCTGATTGCGTGTTCGGTTGCGTTGCGAGATACTGGGTGGGCTGCGCAGCCCTTTGTGCGCCGCCATGGGCGGGAGTAGTTCAGTGGCAGAACGTCAGCTTCCCAAGCTGAATGTCGCCGGTTCGATCCCGGTCTCCCGCTCCAAAAACAGGGTACAGGGCCCAGGGTATAGGGCGCAGGATAGAAACGACAAAGGCCGCGAGTCATCGCGGCCTTTGTCCTGTACTTGCGACGAACGCTTACTTGACGGGTTGTGCCTGGGCCGTTTGTGTGGCCGGCTTCTGCTGGGTGGGCAGCTTGTGCTCTTCAAGTGCGAGCGCTTCCGGCATGTAAGTCAGGGCCTTTTGAATCTGCGGGTCCCAGCCGGCGCGAACCTTCATGCCCTCAGTCTGGCCGAACTGCGAGGTCAAGAGCTCGGACTTGATCGAGGTCTTGATCCAGTCCAGGTTGTCATTGAAGTCCTTGTCGGCGACGTCGATCTTCTGCTCCTTCAGGAAGTTCTTGAAGTCCGCCAGCACCGCGTCATCCACCGTCATGTCCTTGGTGACGTTGTGCGTCGCCAGGTAGTGCTTGGTGAAGTTGAAGAACGCGTAATGCTGCAAAAGATTGTCCTCGGTGTGATTGTCCTTCACCTCAGCGATCTTCTCGTCGGGAGTGATACCGCCGCCGCCATAGACCGGCCGGCCGGAGTCGGTCAGCTTCACTTCTTTGTTGGTGTTGTTGGCCGGCGCGGCGTCGTTGCGAACGTAGTAGTAGTCGTAGAGCGAAACGCCGTTATAGTTGCGCTGGATTAGACGGCCCGAGGGTGTGTAGTAGTGATAGGTCGTCAGCGCGAGACCAGTGTTTTCGGAGATCGGAAACACGGTTTGCACCAGGCCTTTACCGAATGTCGTTTCGCCGACGACCAGGGCGCGGTCATGGTCCTGCAGCGCGCCGGAGACGATCTCGGCTGCCGAGGCGGTGTTGCGGTTCACGAGGACCACGATGGGGTACTTGGCGTCCGATCCCTTGGGGGCGCGATACACCTGGTCCTGGAAAGCGCGGCCGTGTTGCGAAACAACAATCTGGCCCTTTTGCAGGAATTTGTCGGAGACTTCAACGGCCATGTTGAGCAGACCGCCGGGGTTGCCGCGCAGGTCGATGAGCAGGCCCTGCAGGTTGGATCCGGGCTTCTCAAATCTATCCAGCGCGTCCTGCACCTCGCGGGAGGTGGTCTCCATGAAGCCCTTGATGTGGATGTAGCCGATGCCCGGCCTGATCATGAAGGCGAGGTCGACCGAGGACTGCGTGACCTCATCGCGCACCAGGTCAAACGTCAACGGCTTGGGTGAGCCCTCGCGGCCCATGGTGACCGTGACGTGGGTGCCGCGGGGTCCTTTGAGCATGGCCGCAACGCCGGCGGAGTCGAGCCCATCGGTCGACTTGCCGTCCACGGCCATAATGACGTCGCCGGGGCGAATGCCGGCCTTGTAGGCGGGTGTGCCTTCCATCGGCACCAGAACGACGATCTTGTTGTTCTGCGGCTGGATGGACATGCCGACGCCGTAGTAGTGCCCGCTCTGCTCTTCACGCATGGCGGCGTAGGACTTGGGGTCGTAGAAGTTGGAGTGCGGGTCCAGCACGTGGAGCATGCCCGGGATGGCGCCGTCGTAGATGGCCTTGTCGGTCTTGTCCGTGTTCAGCTTGTCGGCGTAGTTGGCCTCAACCAGCGAGTACACATCCGTGAAGTTGTGCAGCGAGTCGCGGAGATTGCTTTCGTCCGTGGCCGACTGAGCTGCCACCTTGTTGCCGATAACGGAGCCGGCGAGCGAGCAGACTGCAAGAAAAACGGTGGCCGAAAATAGGACGCGGCGTGTGGGTGAGACCATCGTGGCTGGGACCTCGGCGGGCGCATTTGTACAGACACGGCGGCCCTCGTGACTTGGACGGAGTATAGCACCGGCGGGTAGCCGGAACCGATGCCCCTTGTGCGGCGTTACTACAAGCGACGCGGCACGGATTGGATGCGTAGAATAAGGCTGCGGATGACGGTGCGGTCAGCGGACGGTCTAAGGA
>CAXTRU010000252.1:0-5560 GCA_964246665.1 uncultured Acidobacteriaceae bacterium | reverse complement strand
CGTCTTGATAGCTGCTGATGCAGCAGCAGGGCCAGAGCCAAAGAAGACGTAGGTCGCGGCCAGCGCAACAGGCACGCACCAATCAAGGTGCTTTAACCGTTTCTCCAACATTTATCATCTTTCTTCTACGCGCGCTTAGCCTATGGGCAGGTCCAGCTGTTTGGTGGCCGTGACAATGAATATTGGCCCACCTGTGCTGATGAATTCTGGCTCACCCCCGGTGTCTTTGATCTGCTGAGCCTAGCCGCGGCCAGGCTCAGCAGATCGGCGTCATTTCTCGCTCCTTCTCATCAGGATTTAGCGGCCTTGCGCTGCGCCGAAGTGCGGCGGAACCGATAGGAGTCGGCGCCAGTGGTGATGATATGCGCCTGGTCCGTCAGCCGATCGATCAACGCCTTGCACAGCCGCGGATTGGGGATCACCTGCGACCACTCGGAGAACGGCAGGTTGGTGGTCACGATCACCGCCGCCTTTTCCGCCCGGTCGGCAATCACCTGGAACATCAACTCGCAAGCAGTTTCCGCAAGCGGCACGTAGCCCAATTCGTCAATACAGATCAGGTCGAGCCGTTCCCACCGGCCCAAGGCTCGACTGAGCTGGTTGGCATGCGCTGCTTCCACCAGTTCGTTGATCAACGCTGTCGCCGTGGTAAACCGCACCCGCCGCCGCTGATGGCATGCGGCGACACACAAGCCGGTCGCGAGATGGGTTTTGCCGGTGCCAGCCTCGCCGACCAGCAGGATCGGCTCCGCTTTGGTTATGTAATCACCCTCAGCCAACGTGCGCAGTTGCGCAGCCGAGACGCCGGAGCGGTCGAACTCGAACCCATCTAACGTCTTCATTCGCGGCAGCCTCGCTTCATGCAGCAGGCGGGTGATGGCGCGGCTCTCCCGCTCTTCCATTTCAGCCGCCAGCAACGCCTCAAGGTAACCCAGATGGGACTGTCCTTCGCGCGCGGCGGCATCGGCCAGGCGGGCGAACTGCGTGCCAATCGTCGGCATCCGCAGTGCCTTGCAGTGCTGGCCGATCGCATGGTCCTGAAGCTCGGCCATCATGCTGTTCCTGCACAGGGACCCGATAACAACGTGTCGTAGTCGGCAAGATCAGGCAGCGGACGGTCATAACGAGCCAACACACCAACATCGATTAACTCGGGCTTGGCCTTGTGCAGCCCGGCTTCGGTCAGCAGATACCGCACCGCCGCCACGTCGCAGGCACCCAGCGACACCGTGGCGGCGACCGCCGTGCACAGCCGGTCGTGGCCAAACTCCGTCCCCAGCGCCAGCACAGCCACCATGGCACGGGTGCCGTTCTGCTTTCCGTGCCGTCTTTGCAACCGCGTCCAGAGCTCGTCGTAACAGGCAGGCCAGCGGCCCGCCTCGCGCCATTGCGCCAACGGTTTGGATCCCGCAAACGCGCCGGGCTTGTGGCTCAGCACGTCGAGGTAATGCTCGAGGTCAAGGACATGCTGACGGCGGCTATGACAGCGTTCATGACGTGCGACCAGTCGAGCCGCATGCCAGATCTCGACATGCAGCGGATGAACGCGTGCCTCCACTCTTGTGCCTGCACGGATCGGCACCGAGTAGAAGTTGGTCTTCACCGTCACACAGCCCTGCTTGTCGACCAGCGGGAACACGATCTCGGCCAGGTCGAGGCCTTCGGTTGCGCAGGCCAGCAAGTGGCCGCGCTCAACCGCCATCGCCGCGCCGATCGTCTCGCTACGCCCGGTGAGTACCCGAGCCTCGTCAGCACGACAGGCCGCCACCAGCAGGGTGTTCAGTGCGTCAAGATTGGCGACATGTGGCACCGGCACCAGATGGTTGCGCCGGAAATAACCACCTTCCCCTTCAATGCCGCCCTTCTCGTGTCCTTCACCAGGCGTGCAGAACTCGGCAGCAAACCGCCAATGCGAACGGAACGCCATGAACCGCACCGTCTCCTCGCGCTGATAGCCGCGCAGGATCTTGCGCACCGCACTGGCCAGGTTGTCGTAGCGTAGCAGCGGAAACACGCCACCGAAGTAGGCGAAGGCATGCTCGTGCGCTTCCAGAAAGGCCTGCTGCGTCGCGTGCAGATAGGCGCGGTGGAAGGCCGCCCCGCTAGCCATCGAGCGCATGGCGAATATCTGGACCTTGGTGCGCTCGTCGCCGAGGTCGACCCAGGCCTCATACCAGTCAACCTGCGCTTCCTGCGCCCAACCGTAACTTTGCGGCACGAATGTCTCCCGCCGCAGAAGACCCATCTGATGTTTGCGCTCACGGATGTGGTTGCGCACCGTCGACTCAGCGAGCGTGACGTCGGGAAACTCCGTCAGAATACGGCGATACAGCCGCCGGGCGGTGTGGCGCTGCTTACGCGGTGCCGCGCAGTCCTCATTGAGCACCTTGTCGATGAAGTCTGCCACCGCGCCCAGCTTCGGCTTGGTCCTGATCGGGTAGCGGTGCTTCGGCGGCAGTGCACTGCCGATCGCCTGGCGCACGACGCGCCGATGAACACCGAACTTCGCGGCAACACCCGCGATCGTACCAATACCAAATTCATGCTCCCGACGAAGCTGCTCGAATAAATCCACTTTGGCTCTCCAGTCCACGACAGGTCCCCCGATCCAATCGAGGCGACCCTAGGGTCTACGGACAAAGTGGCCAGCGGTGGCTCTTGAGCGGCAAGCGGCAGGTGGCGTGGGTTTTCTGGCGGTCGATGGACGTGGCACCATGAGGTGCCGAGCCAAAAGGAGCCACGTCCATGACCAGGCAAATGCTGAGCGACGGCGAATGGACGGCGCTCAAGGGCAAGCTACAATCGATCGGCCGGATTTGGCAGCACGCACAAGAGGAGCGTAACCGTCGCTTCGTCGAAGGCGTATATTACCTGTTGCGGACTGGTCTTCCATGGGCTGATCTACCGGAGGCGTTTGGCAAAACCGATGCGGTGCGCAAGCGCTTCCGCCGATGGTGCAAAGCTGGGATATGGCAGTGGCTGTTTGAGGCGACGGTGCCGGTCGAACAGATCGAGACGCTGATGCTGGACGGGACCATTTGCAAGGCTCATCGCAGTGCCTCGGGCGCGCGCGGCGGTGCGGACGAAGATATTGGCCGCTCGCGTGGCGGGTTGACGACCAAGATTGGTGCGGCGGTGTGTGCGACAACGCAGAAGATCGTCCGCGTCTTCCTCGCCCCTGGCCAGCGAAACGACTGCGTTCTGGCCGAGGCCTTGTTGGGATCCATTGAAGGCGCCAGCGTCATCGCCGACAAGGCGTTCGATACTGACCCCATTCGCAGCAATCTGGCGATGCGCGGATGCACCGCCGTGATCCCATCGAAAGACAATCGGCGTCACCCGAAAAAGCTTAACAAGGCGCTCTATCGCTGGAGACACGGCATCGAAAATGTCTTCTGCCGAACGAAGGATCTGATCCGCATCACCTTGCGCCGAGACAAAACCAGTGTCTCCTACCTCGGCTTCCTCCATCTCGCTTGCGCGGTCCTCAATATCCGACGCGACAATCTCCTGGATAAGGAAGCTTAACTTTGTCCGTAGATCCTAGTACGACGCCGTAGCCTCACCGTTTGGCTGACAGAAGAAGCGGTATCGGCATGGCACGCGCCGGCGTCAAGCGTACGGGGTGGTCAGACGATCTACTCGGACATCGCCATCGAGACCGGATTGGCGCTTCGCCTGGTGCTGCATCAACCGCTGCGCCAGACCGAGGGTGCGTTGCGATCGATCGCGGATCTGCTCGGTGTGCAGATCCGCATCCCCGACCACACCACGCTCAGCCGCCGCGGTGGCGGGCTGAAGGTCTTGCCGCAGCGGCTCGAACGGGATGAGCCTTTGCATCTGCTGATCGACAGCACGGGCGTGAAGATCTACGGCGAAGGCGAATGGCTCGATCAGAAACACGGCATCCGCTCTCCCCGGCGCTGGCGCAAGCTGCATCTGGCGGTCGATGCCGATACGCAGGAGATCGCCGCTGTGGAACTGACCCCGGACGATGTCGGCGATATTTCAGCATTGCCGGACTTACTGGATCAGATTGAGGACCCTGTCGGCTCGGTAACGGCGGATGGCGCCTATGACGGCGAGACGGTTTATGACGAGGTGCTGCAACGCCACCCTGCGGCGCGTGTGATCATCCCGCCTCGATCGACAGCGATTGTGAGTGAGACAGGCACGACGCAGCGCGATGAGCATCTGCATTCGATCGGACAACACGGACGGCTTGGATGGCAGCGTCGGTCCGGATATGGCAGGCGGAGCCTGGTGGAGACAGCGATGTATCGATACAAGACGATCATCGGTCGGCGGCTTCATGCCCGGACTCTGCCTAATCAGCAGACTGAAGCCAAAATCGGCTGCAACGTGCTGAACAGAATGGCCAGCCTCGGGAGGCCGATCTCCGTCCGTATCAAATAAGACGAGACGTTGAGGGGGAGATGCAACCCAAACGATCTTCATGCACCAACGCCTATGCGCCTCGCTTCAAGCGCCTGACCCAGGCCAAAGACGGGGAGGCCTGATCCAGGCTGCAGATCCATCCGAACGCCCGAACCACGCCCGTGACCCGCGCCGAGATCGCCCGCTCCGGCGAGCCCACCGGCCTCCTGGCCCAGCGCTATGGCGTCAGCACCGAAACCATCCGCAAGTGGCGCACGCGCGGCGCACATGATTGCCTAGATCATTCCGCCAGACCCCATCGGCTGGCGTGGAAGGCCACCGAGGAAGAACGCGCCATCGTCTGCGCCGTACGCCAGGCCACCAACTGTCCCCTTAATGATCTGACCTTTGTTGTCAGCCACTTCCTGCCGCACCTCAATCGCGACAGCATCTGGGCATCCTTAAGGCGGAAGGCCTAAGCCGCCGACCCAAGTTGGTGTCTGAACGTCCCGCCAAAGGTCAAGGCATCTTCAAGGACTATGACCTCGGCTTCATCCACATCGACATCAAGCACCTGCCCAAGCTGCAAACCGCCGATGGCGAGCGCCGCAAGCGCTTCCTGTATGTCGCCATCGACCGCTGCTCGCGCTCAGTCCACCTCGCCGTCAAGGACGATGAGACCGAACGTAACGCCATCACCTTCCTACGTGAAGCCGCCGCGGCCTTTCCTTTCCAGCTGACCCACGTGCTGACCGACAACGGCAGCTGCTTCACCCCAGCCTTCGCTAAAGCCTGCGCCGATCTGGGAGCGCAGTCTCGCCACACCAAGCCCCGGACACCGCAGACCAATGGCATGGTCGAGCGCTTCAACGGCCGCATCAGCAGCGAGGTGTTGGGGATCACCATCTACTCCCACTGCCAACTCGAGCAACTCCTGCGCGGCTTTAATGCCGCCTATAACGGCCGCCGACAACGCGTGCTCGATGGGAAAACACCGGATCAAATCGTTGCTGAACGCCTCAAGGCGATGCCCACACTAGCCAAGGGCAAACCACAGGGACGCGTCGGACCGTGCGATGCCACCAAGGCACGCCTGATTGCTGAAGCCGCCAAGGAGGTCTCACAACCAGACACGATCTCCTGGTCGGGACCATGTCTGACCCTGATATTAAAATCGTAAGCG
>CAXTRU010000251.1:0-5585 GCA_964246665.1 uncultured Acidobacteriaceae bacterium | reverse complement strand
TCCCGGTGGTCTGAACGATGTTGTTTTCGAGGATGGAGGCCCGCCCGAAGGCGCGCAGGATGGAGATGGACAACACGGAGATCGGGATGCTCGCCGCCACCGTGAGACCAGCCCGCAGCCCCACATACACCGTCACCGCGCCAAAGATGACGCCAAAGATGCTGCCCAAAAGCAGTGCCCTGACGGACAGCTCCTTCCGGCTCTCATGTGCGGGCACGAAGGGGCGAAAGGCAATAGGTGCAGCCATCAGCGAAGCATCTCCTCAACTTGGATCAAGCGATGCTCAGGAGTGTACCTTGTAGCGATCTGCGCTGCTGAAGGACCCTCAGCCCTAGACCGTTCTCGCCGAACACCACAAACTTCCTGAGTGGTATCAGCACACTGCAAGGACGTGTAGGACAGATTGCGTCCTGTTGCGGGATCGCCTGACCGGAGAGCGATAACGATCCACCTATTCGGGGCGTTGAGGGCATAATGGTCGTACTACAAGAGCTAGAGGTTCCACTTGAGCAGGATTTTTTCCAACAGCCCCCGAAGGCATGATTACGTCCAGAACTCCTATGCGCGGATGGTCAAGGGCTCGAAAAGTGTTTGGGTCGCTGCTCCGTACGTGACGCAAACCGACGAGCTTGTACAAGCTCATAAAGACGGCAAGGAAATCAAGTTGCTCGTTGGCTTAAACGACTGCACATCACCTAAGGCCTTAGAACAGGTGATAGGTAAGAGCAGCTTCGAGGTTCGGTACTTCACACGGAGGTTTCACGCCAAGCTATACGTCTTCGACAGTGAGGCACTTCTTGGGTCGTCTAACCTTACGCAGGGAGGCATGAGCATAAATAGGGAAGCTACGATCGTCATCATTGAAGAGAATGATCTGATTGATGCACGTCGCTTGTATTCAGACCTCTGGGAGGATGCCAAGACTCTGACCCCGGAGAAGCTGAAACAGTTCACAAAGGTCTGGACCGGCAAGAGAGGTGCGCTGGATCCTGATCTTTTCATCGAAAGTGCGGTCGAACTGTCTGAACCGCAAAACAGTTCGGTGAAGAGTCAGAAACCTTCAAGTGGAAGTCTGTTCATGGAGGCACTGCAAAGACAGGTGAGTGAGTACCGAGCCGCCTTTGCTGAGATTAATCGTGTCTTGGAGGACAGCGGGCTTTCCCGCAAGGAACTCGCTCAACTCGATGGAGCTTACCGAACAAATCGTTTTCTCAATTGGCTTCGGCTGACGCATGCACCTGGCGAAGACAGATGGAGGGATGTGCCGAACTATACCCTCGAAGAGCGTCGTGGAGTCATCGAAAAATACGGCGCGGAGTGGTCCCAGGTAGCAGACACTCAATCTCAAATACCTGAAGAGTATGTTGAAGGCCTACATCGGGTTTGCTCCACTTTCGGGAGTAAAGACGCGCTGCAAGCGGCAACCAAGGAAGGGCTCAGCGACGGCCTGCTTTCCTTGCACGCATTCTTCGAACAAATGCGGTTCACCCCGGGCGGAAAGGCGAATCTGGTGCCTGTGTTCTGGGAACTCAATGGAGATGATGTCGAGAGAGTACGTAGAAGCTTCTCATATCTTCTTTATGGCCCCGGAGATTTCATCGTCCGCTTGGTTGATTTTATCTCCCTGCCTGAACTTGAACTCGCAAGATTCAAAAAGTTCTGCGCTCTAGAACTCTTCGGGACAGTTAAGCCGTTGGAGTACCCTCCGGTGAATGGACGAACTGCGAAGGCGATGAGGTTCTTAGGTTTTAGGGTGTCTGGTACTTAGCTTTCGAGTACACCCTTAAAGCTTCCTACAACGCTCACGCACACAGACTCTGGCCAGTTGTGACGGTACGCCGGAGATTTATCTTCAGCTCTCAGGTCAAACCGGCACAGGAGAGTAACCGGACGAAAGCGACCAGTGATTGCGAGTGAGTACGGATGCCACTGTCCAGATGAGCGTCGTCTACCCCGCAATGCGCATCGTGCGCCCGTGCCGGCTCACAATCGCCAGCTTCTCTCCCGCAAGAATGCGCCGTGCCTGGCTGCGCGCATGGCTGTGCCACGGCCCGCTGGCATCCAGCCTAGAGTAGGCCGTCCAGTGCCGCAGGGCCTTGCGCGTTTCGCCCAGCCGTTCATACGCGAGCGCCACGTTGTAGTGCGCATCCGCGTACTGCGGCACCAGCTCCAGCGCCCGCTCGTACGCCTTCACGGCCTCGGGCAGCCGCATCTGCTCGTCGAGGACGTTGCCCAGGTCGAAGAAGGCCAGCGCGTACTCGGGGTCAGCCTCGGTGGCGCGACGGTACATCTGCTCGGCCCCGTGGTAGTCGCGCTCGTTGTAGAAGATCGTCCCGAGGTTGATGGCGCCGGCGGCATGCATCGGCTCCAGCCGCAGCAGCTCCCCATACAGCGCCTTCGCCTCCTGCAGCGTTTCAGGGCGCTCTTCCAGCCGCACCGCGCGCTGAAACATCTCCTGCAGCGCAAGGGCGTGCGCCACGGCGTCCACTGGCCGTTGCTGCACCACGGCAAGCGCCGAGCTTCCGGTCGTGCCCTCGAAGTCAAACAACAGCTGCGAACACAGCGGATCCAGCAGCGCCCCGCTTTGGCGGAAGACCACTCGCGGCCGGTGCGGCGCCACGACCGCGCCCAACAAGGGATTGACCTCACCCGCGACCCGCCGCATCGCGTCCACGGACCGCCGGATGCTCTTTACCGAAATCCGCGTGGCCGCCAGGTCGCGCAACTTGCGTAGCCGCGACAGCCCGTCGAAGGCATACGCGTCCGCCGGCTCGATCAGCCCGGCACGCTCCCAGATCTCCAGCTGCCGGGCGGGAAGACGGAGAATGCGCAACACATCTTCTCGTTGAAACTGGCTCACAGCGATAGGCTCCAGGTCACTTTGCGGGACGGCAAACAAGCACTTGCCCCGAGTATGCGCGGCCTTTCGTACCGCAGCAAGGCTCCAAGTGCCGCAAACTGCAGATTTCCGTGGATAAATGGAACCAAATCCAATACACGTCTTTCGGGGGAGGCCGGAAATGCACTGCACACCATATGGGGCATTACCGCCCCGGCTGGCCGGCGGACGCACACGGCTTTCTTTGCGGGCCCAAGTGGCCTAAACTGAATAAGTTAGCTGTACCGCACCAACCTTCCGTCCCAGAGCTGGCTGACCTAAACCAAGGCACGTGACATCCCGGCGATTACTCCTGTCCGACCCTTAATGCGAAAGTGGGACAGCCACACGCTCGGCTGGTTCGTATGCTCCAGCTTGTATGATGGAGATCGCGGTGAACGCCGAAGGGCCCCGGCTGGAAGCAATCAATCAGTACCAGCTGGCCGACCTGCCCCATGACCCGGCGCTGGACGATATCGCCCGGCTGGCTGCGCAGGTCTGCGGGGCGCCCCTGGCCGGCATCGGCATCGTGGAGGCGAACCGTACCTCGCTGATTGGCCGCTACGGCTTTGACGTCCCCACCATCGACCCCGAATCGCTGCCCTGCGGCACCACCATTGAGGCCGAGGGCATCTACCAGATTCCCGACGCACGCCGCGACCCCGCTTACTCGCCCCTGGGCATTCCGCTGGGCAACACGCGTTTCCGCTTCTACGCCGGCGCCCCCATCCAGACGCCCAAGGGTGTCGCCATCGGCAGCCTGTTCGTCCTAGATACCGCTGCGCGCAAGCTTACGCCGTCGCAGCTGGACTCGCTCGAAGCCCTGAGCCACATGGTCACCACGCGCCTTGAGCTGATCATGCGCGTCCGCGAAACGCACAAGGTTTCCCGCGCCCGGCAGCGCGTCGAGGCCGCCCTCACCGTAGAAAAGAACTTCGTCGCTGCCGTGCTCGACACCGTCGGCGCCCTTGTCGTTGTGTTTGACACCGCCGGCCGCATCGTGCGCTTCAACCGCGCCTGCGAGATCATCTCCGGCTACCGCTCCGCCGACCTGGTCGGCAAGTTTGCCTGGGAACGCCTCATTCCGCAGGAGGACGTTGCCAGCTACATCGAAGGCTTCGAAAAGATTCGCCAAGGCGAGTTCCCGACCGCCTTTGAGAACTTCTGGCTGGCCAGCGACGGCTCCCGCCGGCACATCTCCTGGTCCGCAACCGCCCTGCTGGACTCACAAGGCCAGGTGGCCTTTATCATCGCCACCGGCATTGACGTTACCGTGCAGCGCGTCGCAGAAAATACGATCCGGGAAAGCGAGTCCCGCTATCGCCAGATCGTCGAAGGCTCCCTGGGCCTGGTCTGCACGCACGACCTTAACGGCCGCATCCTCTCCATCAACACGCACGGGGCGCAAAGCTTTGGCCGCACCGTCGACGACGTCATCGGTCACCTGCTCTCGGAGTTCATCATCCCCGAGCGGATGCATCTGCTACAGCCCTACTTCCACGCGCTGCTCACGACGGGCGAAGCCCAGGGCCTCATGCACCTCCGCCACCTGAACGGCGAAGAGCGTGTGCTTGCTTATCGCAACCGCCTTGTGGCGCCCAACGACGGCCCGCAGTATGTGCTGGCCTTCGCGGTCGACATCACCGACCAAATTCGCGCCGAAGAGCAGCTTCGCTCGGTCATCCGCCAGTCCAACTCGGTGCTTGAGTCCGTTGGCGACGGCATCTACGGCATCGACCTTGAAGGCAACGTCACGGTGGTAAACCCGGCCGCTGCCCAGATGCTCGGCTTCCAGCCGGAAGAGATGCTGGGCCGCAACATGCACGAGCTCATCCATCACTCCCGCCCGGACGGCACGCCCTACCCCGAAGACGAGTGCCCCGTCCGCGGCAGCCTCAACGACCTTGCCACCATTCGCGTCGCCAACGAGGTCTTCTGGCGCAAGGACGGCACCTCCTTCCCTGTCGAATATGTTGCTCGCCCACAGATCGAGACCACAGATCCCGCAACCGGAGTGACCGAGGAAGGCGGCTCCAGCCGTGCCGTCGGCGTCGTCGTCGCCTTCACCGACATCAGCGAACGCAACGCACTTGACCGCATGAAGGATGAGTTCATTTCTACCGTCTCGCATGAGTTGCGCACGCCGCTCACCAGCTTGCGCGCTGCGCTCGGCCTCGTCGCCGGAGGTGCGCTGGATGCACGCCCCGAAAAAGCACGCCAGATGATGGAGATCGCGATCGGCAACACCGACCGCCTCGTCCGTCTCGTCAACGACATCCTTGACCTCGATCGCATCGGCTCCGGCAAGGCAGAGATGCACTTCGTTAGCTGCTCCATCGAAGAGATCTTCCGGCGCGGTATTAGCCTTCTGCAGACGCCCGCGGCCCAGGCCAACGTTCGCTTCTCCGTCGTCGCCAACGGCGTTACCGTGTGGGCCGACCCGGACCGCATCTTGCAGACCGTCACCAACCTGCTCTCGAACGCGATCAAGTTCTCGCCGCCCGCAGGCGACGAGCCAACCGAGATTCGCCTTACCGCCAGCTACCAGGCTTCCGACCAGGCGCTGATCGAGGTGGAAGACCACGGCCGCGGTATTCCTGAAGACAAATTGCAGGTGATCTTCGAGCGCTTCAAGCAGATTGACGCGTCCGATTCACGCCTGATGGGCGGTACCGGGCTTGGGCTCGCCATCTGCCGCGCCATCGTG
>CAXTRU010000250.1:4006-5586 GCA_964246665.1 uncultured Acidobacteriaceae bacterium | reverse complement strand
TCGCAGGCGTCGTGGTGATGACGGCGGTGCTCACAGGGTTTCTGGCTGCCCGCCACTCCTCCTTGCTGAATGTCCACAGCGTTTTACGAACGGGCGTTGTTCTCGCCTTCTACGAGCTCTGCCGCCTGGTTGCGGGTAGCTTGCTGTTTCACTGGCTGGTCGGGCGAGACCCCTCCAAGGCCGTCATTGTGGGTTCGGGACGCCGCGCAAGCAAAGCGTGGCGGGAGCTTCGAGTTCGGCACCACGGCATGGTGGAGTTTCTGGGCTTTGTGGACGATCGGCCGTTGGCCGACATGGCCCCGGATGTTGCGAACCGCTTTTTAGGCTCCACCGAGGACCTGGAAGAGTACCTTCGCCATAACGTGGTCGACCTGATTCTGATCGCACTTCCGGTGCGCTCCTGCTACGCCCTGTCGCAGACGGTGGTGCACCTCGCGGAGAGCGCGGGCGTCCGGGTGGCCTACCTCGAAGACATCTATTCGCGGCGGAAGCCGGGGCAGGAGCATGAAAGCGAAATCTTTCGTGAGCTGTCCCCGGAGCCGGAAAACTACCTCGCGCGCATCGCTTGCAAGCGCTGTGTGGATCTTCTCGGCTCCGTGGTTGGCCTCGTTCTTCTTTCGCCCTTCTTGCTCCTCGTGGCTATTGGTGTGAAGCTGAGCAGCCCTGGGCCGGTCTTCTTCATCCAGGAGCGGTATGGCTACCGGCGTCGGCGCTTCCGTATGTTGAAGTTCCGCAGCATGGTGGACGGCGCCGATGCCATGTTGCCCGCGCTGGAGCATGCCAACGAGGCAAACGGCCCCATCTTCAAGATGCGCCGCGATCCTCGCATCACCGCGTTTGGCCGGTTTCTCCGCTCGACCTCGATTGATGAGTTGCCCCAGCTCTGGAATGTGTTGCGCGGAGACATGTCGCTTGTGGGTCCGCGTCCGATGAGCATCCGGGACGTGTCCCTGTTCGACAATGCCTCGTTGATGCGTCGCTTCAGTGTGAAGCCTGGTCTGACCGGACTTTGGCAGGTAAATGGCCGCAGTCACGTCGGCTTCGATCAGTGGATCGCCTTGGACAACAAGTACATCGATCAGTGGTCGTTGATCCTGGATCTCAAAATTCTTGTCCGGACGTTCAGCATGGTGCTGAAGCGTTCCGGAGCGATGTGATGTTCGCGGGGATCGGGGACAATCGATGCGAGTAGCTGTTGTCCATGACTATTTCACGCAGCTTGGCGGTGCGGAAAGGGTCGCTGAAGAGCTGTATCACATGCTGCCGGGGTCACGCCTGTTCAGCACGGTTGCCCTCCAAAACAGCCTGCCCGAAAGCCTCCGCGGCGTCTCCATTGAGACCTCATGGATGCAGGGCCTGCCGGGCATGGCGCGGCTTTACCGGCTGTATTTCCCTCTGTACCCCTTTGCCGTGAGTTCGTTGGACCTTTCCTCCTACGAGCTCGTGCTTTCCAGCTCTTCCGGCTACGTCAAGGGTGTGCGGGTCAATCCGGATGCGCTGCACGTCTGCTATTGCCACACGCCGATGCGCTGGGTCTGGAGCTTCGACAACTATTCGGCGCGCGAGTCCTTCGGGCGGGG
>CAXTRU010000250.1:0-3996 GCA_964246665.1 uncultured Acidobacteriaceae bacterium | reverse complement strand
CCTGCTGCCGACCATGATCCGCGGCCTTCGCATGTGGGATGAGGATGCCGCGCGGCAACCGGACCACTTCATCGCCAACTCCAAGGCGGTCGCCGCGCGCATCCACCGCGCCTATGGGCGGTATGCCGAGGTCATCCTTCCGCCCGTGGACACGGATCGGTTTCGCCTGTCGCTCCACAAAGGCGAGTACTACCTCATCCTTGCCCGCCTAGTCTCGTACAAACGCATCGATCTTGCGGTGCGTGCCTTTACGCAGCTGGGAAAGAAGCTGATCATCGTGGGGTCGGGGCCGGCGCTGGCGTCTCTCCAGGCCGAGGCGGGACCCAACGTGCACTTTGCCGGCAGGGTGTCTGACGCCGAGGTGGAAACGCTTGTCGCCCGGACCGCGGCGCTGATCTTCCCTGGGGAAGAGGACCTCGGGATTGCGCCATTGGAGCTTGCCGCCGCGGGACGGCCCACCATCGCGTACCGCGCCGGCGGCGCCATGGAAACGGTCGTCGACGGCGTCACAGGCGTCTTCTTCGACGAGCAAACACCGGAGTCGCTGGCCGACGCGGTGGAGCGGTTTGAGCAGCTCTCATGGTCGCCAGAGGCAATCCGGCGCCACGCCGAAAGCTTCAGCCGCGAGGTCTTCCAGGCAAAGATTCTTGATTTTCTTCGACGTGTAGGGGCTCCCGTACCAAGTCAGGCCTGACTGCCACAGTCTTAGTTTCTGCCGAACCATGGCCCATCGGCTAGCCGCATAAGGCAGGTTGCGTAGGTTGCGCAGGTTCCACGGGATGCACCGCTGCGATCCTAAAAAAAAGATGTTTCGGGGAGACGATGGTACGCAAGAAAGAGCTTGGTTGGCTGAGTCTCGCTGCGTTGCTTTCCGCGGCCGCCCGAGGCGCCCACACCTATCGGTTTGCCGGCAAACCCGGCCTCATCGATCCCTATTGGAACAGCTTCTTTTACATGACCTTTGCGCAGGGTTTTCGGCGTCGCGCCCTGGTTGGGAGTTTGCTGGCAGGCGTCCTGCACCACCCGCCGTCCTACCTGTTGCTGAACGTGCTTTGCCTTGCGGTGATCGGCGCCATGTTGGCGATCTTTGGCCGCAGCGTGGTGAAGGTGACGCGTGTCGGCAGTTGGACGCAAGCAGCGATGCTGGTCGCCCTCCTGTCTGGGTGTCTTGTGACGCCAAGTTGGGAGGTTTTTGGAGATCTGCTCCAGGTTGACCTGCTTGTGTTTTTCCTTGCTGCGATCGTGCTCTGCGCGGTCCCCAGTCAGGCGATCCGGTTGCTAGCCGGCACGAGCGTGCTCGTCGCCGCCTTCTTCGTTCATGAGGCGTCCCTCTTCCTCTTGGCCCCGTTTCTGCCCTTTCTGCTCAAGCGAAGACCGAGGTTCTCCCAATACGCGCTCGTGGGCTCCCTGGCTGTGCTGCTCCTGGGACTGGCGCTGCTTTGGTCCAGAGCGCCGGTGACCTCGACTTCGACTCCAGTACAACAGGCGCAACCAGCACAACAAACGGCCGGCACCCCTGAGGCGCCGCCACCGCTGCCTGTCCTCCTGCGCTCGGAGGTCAAACACGATCTCGGGTCCGTGCGGTTGCAGTTGGCCTTTGCCTCGCGCATCGTGCGCATTCTGCTGGTGCTGTCGGCGGCCCTGGTCGCCATCGGGCAGGTTTTGCCGGCGGATACCTTTCTGCTCTATGGACGTGTCTTCCAAACCGCGCTTTTGTTTTCGTTACCCCTATGGCTGATCGCCCACGACTGGGGAAGATTTACGTCGTACCTCGTCATGCTCTCCTTCGTGATCACCTCGCTCCATTCACAAAGCGACCCGGGCCTGACGCCGGAGCCGGGCTCCCCGGAATCAGTGCCGGCATTGGCTAAGCTGGCAACCAGGGTTGGTCAATACTGGGCAGTGCAAGTGGCGGCGGTGGCCGTTCTTCTGTTTGCTCCGGGCTTTGAGGCTCGCGTCAGCGGCATGAGCCTCCGCGGTCTCCTCGCCTCCTCACCCTTTGTTCTCTTTGCTCTCTGGCAGATGCGGCAGGCCAGGTCGTCCGGCATGGTTGCTTTGTAAACGCAACCGAGACGGACAAAAAAGCCACAAAAAGTTTTGCCGGCACGGCAAGCTTCACTTTAGGTTCAGCCGGGTTCGGGGCACATCCGACCGCCACGCCCCTGAAGACCGTTGAAGGATAAAATGACCTCTGATGTCGATTTTGCCGCAAACCACGGACAGCGCTCGTGAGCTGGCCAAGCCAACCCCTGGTACCGTCCCCGCACAACGCCGGATGACCGCACGCCGCCGCCTGCAGGCCGCCGAGCGCCGCATGCGCGAGTTGCAGTCGATTGGCTCGGCGCTGCTGGACACCGCGCACCCATACATGGCGCACATTGTGCCCATGCGTCGCTGCAATCTGGCATGCACCTACTGCAATGAGTTCGACGACGTCTCCAAGCCGGTGGCCATCGCCGAGATGCGCCGTCGTATCGACGAGCTTGGGCGGTTGGGCACGTCGGTCATCACCATTTCTGGTGGCGAGCCGCTGTTGCATCCGGAGCTCGATGATGTCATTCGGCGCATCCGGCACACGGGCGCCATCGCCGGGATGATCACCAACGGCTATCTGCTGATGCCGGAGCGCATCCAGCGGCTGAACGCGGCCGGGCTGGATCACATGCAGATCTCCATCGACAACGTGATGCCGGACGACGTGTCGAAGAAATCGCTGAAGGTGCTTGATGCCAAGCTACGGATGCTGGCCGAGCACGCCAACTTCCACGTGAACATCAACTCCGTGGTGGGCGGCGGCATTCAGAACCCTGAGGACGCGCTGGTGATCTCCAAGCGCGCGTTGGAGCTTGGTTTTTCGTCGACGATCGGCATCATTCACGATGGCTCCGGACAACTGAAGCCGTTGGGCGAGCGCGAGCGCAAGGTGTGGGACGAAGTGCGCAGCCTGACGCGGCGGTCGTATTCGCGCTTCAATCATTTTCAGGAAGCCATTGCCAACGGCAAGCCGAACGATTGGCGATGCCGCGCGGGCTCACGCTACCTGTACATCTGCGAAAACGGTTTGGTGCACTACTGCTCGCAGCAGCGTGGCTACCCCGGTGTGCCCCTGGCCGAGTATCGCCGCGAAGACATTGAGCGCGAGTTTGTCACTGTAAAGGGCTGTGCGCCGAACTGCACGATCAGCTGTGTGCACCAGGTCAGCTACATCGACCACTGGCGCGCACCGCAACACCCGGAGCTGGGCCTGGCTGCCACGAAAGGCCATCCCAAGGGCGGGCTGGTGCAGATCCACTAGTCGCTGTGGTGGACGCGCTCTCGGCGCGGCACTAAACTAGGGGTTGGGCCTATGCCTGACGCCGCTGTACTTCCGCCTGAACCTGCCTCCCCGGAGCCAATTCACAGTTGCCCGAGCTGCAGCCACTGGCTGCCCGATGGCACGCTGGCCTGCCCCGATTGCCAGACGCTGACCTACGGGCGGCACCTGAGCGATCTGGCCTATAGCGCGCAACAGCTCGAGCAGGAAGGCAAGTGGGTCGAGGCGCGCGACCGCTGGCGCTCCACGCTGGTATGGCTGCCGGAAGGCACGCAACAGGCTGACTCGATCCAAAGCCATATCGACCAGATCGATGCACGTTTGGCTGCCGAAGACGCCAAAAAAGCCAAGTGGACCAAGCGGCTCGGCCCGTTTGCGCCGCTGTTCTTTTTTCTCCTCAAGCTGAAGTCAGCGGTCTTTCTGCTGTTCAAGCTGAAGTTCTTTCTGGGGCTGTTTGCGTTCTTCGGCATCTACTGGGTGCTGGGCGGGTGGAAGTTTGCGCTTGGGTTCACGATCTCGATCATGATCCATGAGATGGGGCACTATGTTGCCGTCAAGCGCCGCGGGCTCAAAGCGGAACTGCCGATGTTTATCCCCGGCATGGGCGCGTATGTGCGCTGGTATTCCATGGGCGTTTCGCGTGAGGACCTGGCGGCAATCTCGCTTGCCGGTCCGCTGTATGG
>CAXTRU010000249.1:4018-5619 GCA_964246665.1 uncultured Acidobacteriaceae bacterium | reverse complement strand
CGTACAACTCTGTCCCGAACGTGCATTCCTGCCTCCACTCACCCCTGACGTGGCGGTCTCCTTCAGATTACGTGCGCCTAGACTAATCCGATTCGTATTCGCCGTCTATTCCCCAGCGGACTGACCGGCAGCTCCTGTCGAACACGGGAGCGAGCAGATGGCAGGTCTTGTCCCGCAACACCGTCGGTCCTGGCCGATGGCAGCGGGATACACTTGGCAGAACCGATGAAAGAACTCCCAAACCTTGATTTCATGAGGTCCGTAGCCGTTCTCCTGGTGATCTTCACCCATGTTCGGACATACATGCAGCGTCAGATCTTCCCTTCGCAATGGATCTGGTTCTTAGGCATGATTGGGGTCTTTATCTTCTTCACCCACACCACGCTTGTGCTCATGTGGTCGCTCGAGCGTGATCCCCATCCGCTGCGGTTTTATCTGCGACGCGTCTTTCGTCTTTATCCATTGTGGCTTGTGGTTCTCGCACTCAGTGTCGCGGTAAAACTGCCCACATCGCCGGCCTACGCTCCCCAGTTTCGATTCTTTCACCCTAACTCCTGGGAGTTGCTGCAAAACGCTCTCCTCGTCTTCAACCTGGGAGGTGTCGGCGACAAGCTCATCGGGGCGTCCTGGTCCTTACCCGTGGAAGCGCAGATGTACGTCGTGCTTCCCTTTCTGTTCTTCTTTGTACGGACAAACCGTGAATTTGTCCCGTTACTCATGATCGATCTGCTGGCGATAGCCACTGCATATCGTCTTAGTCCCAGGGTCGCTCACGATCTCCTGTTCTGCACTCCTCTCTTCGTTCCGGGCGCTATTGCGTACGTCGGCTTCAAGAAGCAGCTTCCGCGTTTTCCGGGCTGGAGTTTCATTCTCTGGCTGGCTGTCCTGATTGCAGCAATCAACGCCTTCGGTTCGCATTACCAAAACTCGTTTCGCAGTGGCTGGACGTTCACTCTCTTGCTGGGGTTATCCCTTCCCCTGTTTCGGCAATGTACATGGCGTCCCCTGATGACGGTTTCACACCTGGTTGCGCGCTACTCGTATGGCCTTTACCTGTGCCACTTTGCCGCCATCGCGGTGGCCATTCACTTCATGGCCGGCCAAAACACAGTTCTCCGCGTGATCGCGTTCTTCGCCGTTCTGATCGGCTTGTCGGTGTTCTTCTACCACGCTGTAGAGGAGCCGATGATTCGCGTAGGCTCACGGCTCGCACGCCGACTCGGTCGCGGTCCCGAACCGCGCATCAATCAACGCGAACTCAGTCTCGAGACCGTCCCGTAGCGACGTTGGTCGGCTGCAGGTAAGCCATCCGTACAATATCCGTAATGACCCGCCTGTATCCCTTCCGCGCTCTCCGGTATGACACTTCCCGCGTCAACATGGCCGACGTCGTCACCCAGCCCTACGACAAGATCTCCCCGGAGATGCAGGATACCTACTACGCCAAGAGCCCGTATAACCTGATTCGCATCGTGCTCGGCAAGCGCGAGCCGACGGACACGGATACCGAGAACGTCTACACGCGCGCGGCGGCCACCTACCATGCATGGCGCAACGAGGGCATCCTGCGCGAAGAGGCCGAGCCCGCTCTCTACGGCTAC
>CAXTRU010000249.1:0-3994 GCA_964246665.1 uncultured Acidobacteriaceae bacterium | reverse complement strand
GACCTACACCGTGCCCGGCAGCGCCGCCGCTGGCGGACAGGACGAGATCCGGGAACGCCGCGGCTTTATCGCGCTCGGCCACCTCTACGACTACGCCGACCACGTCGTCTACCGGCACGAGCAGACCTTTCCCAAACACAAGTCCGATCGCCTCGCGCTGTTCAAGGCCATCCGCGCCTATCCGGAACAGATCTACATGCTCTACTCCGATCCAACCTTCACCGCAGAACACCTCATCTTCGACAGCCCCACCGGGCAGCCCCGTCCCGCCGACCTCGAGATCACCGACGAGTACAACGTGGTCCATCGTGTGTGGAAACTCACCGACCCTGACCTTATCGGCAAAATTCTCGAAACCATGAGCGACAAAAAGCTCATCATCGCCGACGGCCACCACCGCTACGAAACCTCGGTCGCCTATATGCATGAGCGCGCACAGCAGCTCGGCCTCGAAGCTGCGCCGAACGACGCCCAGCTTACCGACTCTTTCACGGACCTCACGCCGACATCTGACGCTTTGGAAAGCGCATCAACTCAGCCGGAACAAGGCGGCCAAAGCGCAAGCGACTCAGCAACCAGCCTGCCTACGCCGGCCTTCCCCGAGGCCGCCATGATGATGACCTTCGTCAACATGGACGCACCCGGAATCACCATCCTGCCCACGCATCGTGTCGTCTTCGGCCTGCCGCAGTTCAACGGCCGCCGATTCGCGCGTGAAGCGGAGCGCCTCTTCAGCGTTGAAGAGATTCCTTCGACGCCGGATGGTCACTTCCCCGGCGAGAACACGCTGCTCAAGTGCCTCAACGAGGCTCCCGGTGTGGCGTTTGTTGCGGCCACCCGCGACGGTGACTTCCTCCTCACCCCAAAGCCGGAAGCCGTCACGCAGTTCACCGCCGGCCTAAGCTCGCGTCAGCAACAACTCGACGTTGTCCAGCTGCATAAGCTCGCCCTCGAGCAGCTCCTTCACCTCAACGAGGACACCGTGCGGGCCGGCAACCACGTTCGCTACGTTCGCGAAGCACACGACGCGCTTGAGCAGGTGGGCTGCGGCAACGCCGACATCGCCTTTCTGATCAAGCCCGTCACCCTCGAGCAGATGAAGGACATCTCGCTCAACCTTGAAGTCATGCCGCAGAAGTCCACCGACTTCTACCCCAAGCTCCTCAGCGGTCTCGCCATGTACGCGTTGGATTAGCACCGAATCTCAAGAAGCCGCGCTACACTCCCCGTGTGCTCCATTTGCACCCGCATCCCGAGCTCCACCCGCTCTTCGAGACGCTCGGGTATGCGCTCGGCTTCGCGGCCTACAAGCGCGCGCGCCGCCGGGATGGCGATGTGCTGCCCGAGCAACAACGCTGGAGCATCCTTGCCGCCGCGATCGTGGGCGCCCTGGTCGGCAGCCGCCTGCTTGGCTTGCTTGAGCAGGCTCCGCGCGTGCACATCACGCTGGTTCAGGCCCTGCTTCCCGGCGGCGGCAAAACCATTGTCGGCGGCCTGCTCGGCGGCTGGCTCGCGGTGGAATTGACCAAGAAGTTTGAACGCATCACCACGCGCACGGGCGACCTTTTCGCCGTTCCCCTCTGCATCGGAATCGCCGTTGGCCGGATTGGCTGCTTCTTCGCCGGCCTCGCGGATGACACCTTCGGCAAGCCCACTGCCCTGCCCTGGGCCGTGGACTTCGGCGACGGCATCGCCCGCCACCCCACGCAGTTGTATGAGATCGTCTTCCTCGCCGCGCTTGCGTTCGCTCTGTCTCGCTATAACAAAGAGCCGCACACCAATGGCGCAACCTTTCGCCTGTTCATGGCCGCGTATCTCACGTGGCGGTTACTCGTCGACTTTCTCAAGCCACAACCTTTACTGTTCGGCATCAACCTGATTCAGTGGACCTGCATGTTCGGGCTCAGTGCTCTTCTGTTGTCGGCTTTGCTGAGCGGGCGCACGGCAGTTCAGCAGAAGGCCCGAGGCGGCGCCGCTACGATGGAACCGACAGCATGATGTCCAATCTGCCCATACCGCCCCCACCCAAGAAAGCAAGCCGGTCCTTGTGGTCGCGCGCCATCGTCTTCTTCGGCATGCTACTGATGGCGTCCTTCGGCTTGTGCGGGCTCAACCTGATCGCGGTTCTCAGCATCAGCGGAGCCACGCAGGCAGCGCAACAGAGCCCTGTTCGGCAGGCGATCAGCAAGACCCTCATCGATCTCGGCTACGTCGAGGTCTTCGGCATCCTCCTCGGCATCGTCGGTGTTGTTGTTTCGCTTATAGGTGCGGCGATCCATTCGATCCTGGGCCGAAGAAACTCATGAGCACCATTCAGACCTCCGCCGCCCTCGGGCTTAGCATCCCTGATCAGCTTCGGTATACGGTGCGGGTCCATGACTCTTATGCGGCAGTTCGGCAAGAGTTCAGCGGAACGCTCGCCTTCGGGTTCATCCTTGCCTGCTCTGCACTGTATAGCGGTAGGCCACACTCGTTGCGCTGCTCTTCCCTACACTCGAGCGTCTGCTCTCGAAAGCTCTTACAAAAGCCATGGCCACTCCTACCCGCCCCTACCTCTTCTACGACACAGCCGTCTCCCTCTGCGGCACATGCTTCCGCCGCGTCGACGCCAAGATCGTCTTTGAAGACAACCACGTCTACATGCTGAAGCGCTGCCCGACGCACGGCTTCCAACGCGTCCTCATGGCCGACGACGTCGACTACTACCGCCGCTGCCGCGAGGTTTTCCTCAAACCGCCGGAGATGCCACAGCACTTCAACACGCCAGTCAAGTACGGCTGTCCCTACGACTGCGGTCTTTGCCCCGATCACGAACAACACAGCTGCCTCACACTGCTTGAGATCACCGACGTGTGCAATCTTAACTGTCCCATCTGCTACGCCTCCAGCGGCACACACCGCACCACGCATCGTCCGCTGGAGCAGGTAGAACGCATGCTCGACACCATCGTCCGCAATGAGATGGAGCCCGACATCGTTCAAATCTCGGGCGGCGAGCCCACCATTCATCCGCAATTCTTCGAAATCCTCGACGCCGCCAAGCAGCGCCCCATCAAGCACCTGATGGTCAACACCAATGGCCTTCGCATCGCAACCGATGAGGCCTTCGCCCAGCGCCTCGCCACGTACATGCCGCGGTTTGAGCTGTACCTGCAGTTCGATTCCTTACAGCGCGATCCACTGCTCCAACTCCGCGGTGCCGACCTGCGCAGCATCCGCGAACGCGCGCTCCTTCGCCTCAATGAGCTGGGCATTTCCACCACGCTCGTCGTCACCGTAGAACGCGGCGTCAACGACAACGAACTCGGCGCCATCGTGGACTTCGCTTTGCAACAGCCCTGCGTCCGCGGCGTCACCTTCCAGCCCGTGCAACAGGCCGGCCGCCTGGGCAACTACAACGCCGCGGAACACCGCCTTACCCTCACCGAAGTCCGTCGTCGCATCCTTGAACAGACCGCTACCTTCAAGCCCGAAGACATCATCCCTGTGCCCTGCCATCCGGACTCGCTCGCCATGGGCTATGCGCTCAAAATGGCCGGCAACGTCACGCCCCTCACCAGCCTCATTCCGCCGGAGGTCCTCATTAACGGTGCCGCAAACACCATCATCTACGAGCAGGACAGCGGCATCCGCAAGCACCTCGCGCAGCACCCCGAGCTGCTCGCAAAAGCCGCCGTGAACCCCGTGAAAGAAGGCCTCTTCAAACTCTTCTCGACCAATCACTCGCCACAGTCACAAGCCAGCACACTCCGCGATCTCCTGTGCTGCCTGCCGCAAGTCCTAAGCCCTCAGAACCTCACCTACCAAAACCTGTTCCGCATCCTCATCGTGCAGTTCATTGACGCCGACAGCTTCGACCTGCGCTCCATTCGCAAAACCTGCATCCCCATCGCGCACCCCGACGCCCAACGCCTCATCCCGTTCGACACCTTCAACCTCTTCTACCGCGACGACCTCGAGACAACACGCCTCGCTCCTCTCCGCGCAACCCTTG
>CAXTRU010000248.1:0-5621 GCA_964246665.1 uncultured Acidobacteriaceae bacterium | reverse complement strand
CGTCAGGAGAGAGGGCGACGCTGCCGGGGGTGGCGATGTGCTGAGCGTTGCTGAGCTGTTGCGCCTGGGTCTGCGGGGCGTCACGGGCGACGGGATCCTTGGGGCGGGCGGTCGCAGGCTGCTGGGCAAGCAGCGTGGACGCGCAAAGCAGAAAAACAGAGCGAGCGGAGATGCGGGCGGCGGCGGCAGGGCGCGGCAGAGAGTGCATGGCCGAAGGCTACCACCGTGTCACGACGCAGTGCGTTGGATCCGGTGTACGTCTACCGCGCGCGCCATCTGGAAGCCGAGGCGCCGGTATAGGGCAACAGCCCGGGTGTTCGTGCTCGTGACATGCAGCCAGGAGCGGGCGCCTTCCGCACAGTGCTGCGCAAGGATGTGGCGCAATATGGCTGTGCCCAGGCCTTTGCCGGGCCGCGACGGGTCGGTGCAAAGACCGCTAATCTCGGGCCAGGCTCCCTGGCCGGGCATAGCCAGGACGAGACGTTCACCACCCATGGCGATCAGAGTGCCATCGACGTCGCGAATGCCCCAGTAGCGGCCCATGCGGCAGGTCTGGGCGCGGAAGAAGCCAGGATAGGCGACGTTGATCAGGGCGAGCATCTCGGAGCTGTGTTTACAGGTGAGCGGATAGATCTCGGGCGCGGGCAGGGCTTCTGGTGGCAGCGGCGCGTCTTCAGGGAAGACCATCTGGAGGCAGGGAATGACGCCGTCCCAGCGAAGGCCGGACGTCTCCGGCGGACGCTCGCCGATGAGGTAGATGGATTCCGCAGGTGCAAGCAGAGCGGTGAGGTCCTGGAGGGCTGCCGGAGTGGGCTCTCCGTGCAGCGCTGCGAAGGGAGCAACGTCGGCGGGATAGCGGAGTGCCTGGCCACGCGTAAGCGCCAGGTGCTTGTGTGCGGTGGTAAGGGCAAGCAAAGTGGCTTGCGCTAAGGGGTCGGTCAGCATACCCCGTGTAGAGTGCCGGCGCAGAGAACGCGGTGCACTTTATTGACTCCGGCCCTGGCCCTTGCTACAGTAAGAGGGTTCCGCTCGTTCTGGGAACTTGCCTGTCTGAGTGCCTGCGACACCCTCCTCCCCATCAGATGCAACAAGGGACCCAATGAGGATGGGCTATGTGGGCCGGAGCAGCGAAACGGAGTCGGGCCGGGTGTGGCAGCAAAGCCCCGGTAGCTTGGCCACCGTCGTTTCTCCTCAGCCTTCGCTTTTGAAGTGTAGTACCGCGTGGTTTGCCGTTGTGAGGTTTGGCCGCGTGCAGGATTCAGGAGTTCGCCGGAGCGCCCTTGCGGGCTCCGCCTTTTGTGTGTGCGGTGTGGTTCTGCCGCCCATCCGGAAGCAGAGTGAGCGTGCTGCCCTGCACAGCGTTCTGACAAAGGAAGTCGGATAGCTCCGGAGATGGTGAGAGCCATCGGCCGGACTGGCAACAAGGAGTTTGAAGTGCCTACGTTTCATCAGCTCGTGAAGCAGGGTCGGACGCCGACCCGTTACAAGACCAAGGTGCCCGCGCTCAAGGGTTCGCCCCAGCGCCGTGGCGTCTGCACCCGCGTGTACACCCAGACCCCGAAGAAGCCGAACTCGGCGCTCCGCAAGGTGGCCCGCGTTCGCCTGACCAATGGCATTGAGGTGACGACCTACATCCCGGGTATCGGCCACAACCTGCAGGAGCACTCGATTGTGCTGATCCGCGGCGGCCGTGTGAAGGATCTCCCGGGCGTGCGGTACCACGTTGTACGCGGCACGCTGGATTCGGTAGGCGTGGCCAAGCGGATGCAGAGCCGCTCGAAGTACGGCGCAAAGCGTCCGAAGGCAGCCGCTAAGTAGAGATCAGTGCTCGGTAATCGGTGCTCGGTTGGGCGCGTGATCACCGAGAGCTGAGCACCAGGAACCGAGCACTAACCAAGGCCCGGACGCGTGAGAGGTTCACCGCGCCGGGGGAAGACGAGAGAGAAGCAGGATGCCAAGAAAAGGTCACATCGCCAAGCGTGAGGTCGCAGCCGACCCGATTTACCAGTCGACCCTGGTAACCAAATTTGTGAACAGCATGATGTGGGGCGGCAAGAAGTCCACCGCGCAGAGCATCTTTTACGAGGCGATGACGAACCTCGAGCAGAAGGGTGGCGACGAGGCCCTGAAGCTGTTCAAAAAGGCTGTCGAGAACGTCAAACCGATGCTGGAAGTGAAGAGCCGCCGCGTTGGTGGTGCGAACTACCAGGTGCCGATCGAAGTGAACCCCGAGCGCCGCACGTCGCTGGCGATCCGCTGGCTGGTGACCTATGGTCGTGCTCGTGGCGAAAAGGGCATGGTCGAAAAGCTGACAGCGGAGCTGCTGGACGCGGCCAACGGCCGTGGCGCGGCGATGAAGAAGAAGGAAGACGTCCACCGCATGGCCGAAGCCAACAAGGCTTTCGCGCACTATCGCTGGTAACGGCGCGTTCGAAGTTCTACGTTGTACGTTCTATGTGGCTTGAGCCCGGGACGTACAACGTATCAGTACAACGTAGGACCAGGGTTTCACCGCGGAGTTAGGCTCCGCAGAAAGATTCAACATCGTGGCACGCACAATCCCCCTCGCAAAATGTCGCAACATCGGCATCATGGCGCACATCGACGCGGGTAAGACTACGACGACCGAGCGCATCCTCTTCTATACGGGCGTCAACCACCGTATCGGCGAGGTGCACGAGGGCACCGCGACCATGGACTGGATGGAGCAGGAGCAGGAGCGCGGCATCACGATCACCTCCGCGGCGACCACATGCTCCTGGAACGGCATCCGCATCAACATCATCGACACCCCCGGCCACGTGGACTTCACGGCCGAGGTGGAGCGTTCGCTGCGCGTGCTCGACGGCGCGTGCGCCTGCTTTGATTCGGTGCAGGGTGTCCAGCCGCAGTCGGAGACGGTGTGGCGCCAGGCGAACAAGTACAAGGTTCCCCGGATCTGCTTCATCAACAAGATGGATAAGGCGGGCGCGAACTTTGAGTACGCGACCTCGACGATCGTGAACCGTCTCAGGGCCAAGGCCATCCCGATCCAGATTCCGATCGGCGAAGAGGCGAAGTTCGCCGGCGTGGTCGATCTGGTGGAGATGAAGGGCATCCTCTGGCACGACGAGACCATGGGCGCCAAGTACGACGTTGAAGAGGTTCCTGCCGATCTGAAGGCGAAGGCTGAGAAGATGCGGCTGGAGCTGGTCGAAGCCGTTGCCGATGCCGACGACGAGGTGATGAACAAGTATCTGGAAGGGGAAGAGATCACCATTCCGGAGCTGAAGCGCGCCATCCGGAAGGCAACGATCGCGATGAGCATCTTCCCGGTGCTCTGCGGCTCTTCGTTCAAGAACAAGGGCGTGCAAACGTTGCTGGACGCGGTGGTTGATTATCTGCCGAGCCCCTTGGATGTCCCGGCGATTGAGGGTTCCGACCCTGAGGATCCGGAGCACAAGCTGATCCGCAAGGCGGATGATACGGAACCCTTCGCCGGTCTTGGCTTCAAGATCATGACCGACCCGTTTGTGGGGCAGTTGATCTTCATTCGGGTCTACTCGGGCACGCTGAAGACCGGTGATTCGGTCCTGAATCCGCGTACGCGCAAGACCGAGCGGATCGGCCGTCTGCTGAAGATGCATGCCAACAAGCGCGAAGAGATCACGGAGATCCTTGCCGGTGATATCTGCGCTGCGGTGGGTTTGAAGAATCTCGTGACGGGCGACACCATCTGCACCGACAAGGCGCCGATTGTGCTTGAGTCGATCGACTTCCCGGCGCCCGTTATTGAAGTAGCCGTGGAGCCAAAGACCAAGGCCGACCAGGAGAAGATGGGCGTTGCTCTGTCCAAGCTCGCGCAGGAAGATCCGACCTTTAAGGTGCGGACCGATGCGACGAATGGACAGACGATTATCGCCGGTATGGGCGAACTGCATCTCGAGATCATCGTTGACCGCATGATGCGCGAGTACAAGGTCGAGGCCAACGTCGGTAAGCCGCAGGTGAACTACCGCGAGACGATCCGCTCGAACGCAGAGGCGGAAGGCAAGTACATTCGTCAGACCGGTGGTTCAGGTAACTACGGCCATGCCAAGATTCGTATCGAGCCGAACGAGCCTGGCAAGGGCTACCAGTTCTCGAACGACACCAAGGGCGGCGTGATCCCCAAGGAGTACATTAAGCCGATCGACCAGGGCATTCAGGAAGCCATGGCAGGCGGCGTGCTCGCCGGCTACGAGATGGTCGACATCAAGGTGAGCCTGTACGACGGCAGCTACCATGACGTGGACTCCAACGAAATGGCGTTCAAGATCGCCGGTTCGATGGCCTTCAAGGAAGCCGCGCGTAAGGCAAAGCCAGTGCTGCTTGAGCCGGTGATGGCGGTCGAAGTGACCGTGCCTGAGGAGTACATGGGCACCATCATCGGCGACCTGAACTCGCGCCGTGGACGCATCGAAGGCATGGAGATGGTCGGCGGCGTGCAGGCCATCAAGGCGACGGTGCCGCTGTCCAACATGTTCGGCTATGCGACGGCGATGCGTGGCAGCACGCAGGGCCGCGCGAACTTCTCGATGGAGTTCAAGCAGTACGAAGAAGCGCCGCGCTCGGTCAGCGAAGAAGTGATCGCCAAGGTGCAGGGCAAGGATAAGTAGTTTTCGCGAACGCAAGCCGCGTGCTGGAGCCGGTGGACACCACCGGCGCGCGCAGAACACAAACCAGATTCTTAGCAATACGAAGTTTGGAGAAGGATCATGGCGAAGGAAAAATTTGATCGCAGCAAGCCGCACGTCAACGTTGGGACGATTGGTCACATTGACCATGGCAAGACGACCCTGACGGCGGCGATCACGAAGGTGTTGTCCAAGCACAACCCGAAGAACGCGTTCCGTTCGTTCGACACGATCGACAACGCGCCGGAGGAGCGGGAGCGCGGTATCACGATCTCGACCTCGCACGTGGAATACGAGACGGCCAACCGTCACTACGCGCACGTCGATTGCCCGGGCCACGCCGATTACATCAAGAACATGATCACGGGCGCGGCGCAGATGGACGGCGCCATCCTCGTGGTTGCCGCGACTGACGGCCCGATGCCGCAAACCAAGGAGCACGTGCTGCTGGCTCGCCAGGTTGGCGTGCCGTACATCGTGGTGTTCCTGAACAAGTGCGATGCGGTCGAAGACGAAGAGCTGATCGACCTGGTCGAGATGGAAGTGCGCGAGCTGCTGTCGAAGTACGACTTCCCCGGCGACGACGTTCCGGTGATCCGTGGATCGGCGCTCGGCGCGCTGAACGGCGAGGCGCAGTGGGAAGCCAAGATCGACGAGTTGATGGATGCGGTGGACAAGAATGTGCCGCAGCCGGACCGCCTGGTCGACCTGCCGTTCCTGATGCCGATCGAAGACATCTTCTCGATCTCGGGCCGCGGCACCGTAGTTACGGGCCGTATCGAGCGCGGCAAGGTCAAGGTGGGCGAAGCCTGCCAGATCGTGGGCTTCCGCGACACGCAGGCGACGACCGTTACCGGTGTCGAGATGTTCAAGAAGCAGCTGGACGAAGGTCTGGCCGGCGACAACGCGGGTCTGTTGCTCCGCGGTACGGCCAAGGACGACGTCGAGCGCGGCATGGTGTTGGCC
>CAXTRU010000247.1:0-5651 GCA_964246665.1 uncultured Acidobacteriaceae bacterium | reverse complement strand
GTAGTAGAGCGCGTAGGCCATGATGGCGTCTTTGAACGCCTCCATGTGGGTCTCGTTCACAGCTTCGAAGTCGTTGTAGGCGCGCTGCTCGCGGCCGAAGAGCTGCACCACGCTCATGCCGGAGACGTACTCCTGCGTGAAGGCGTTGATCTTGGCGGTAGCCGCGCGCTGGCGGCGGTACGAGTTGCGGACGTGGACGCGGAAGAGTTGCGTGGCGATGACGATGAGCGGAAGGACGCTGAGGGTGAGCAGCGCCAGCGGCCAGCTCATGCTGAGCATGATGGCGATGATATAGGTGAGTGCAAAGACGTCCTCAAAGATGGCGAGGACGCCGGAGGTGAACATCTCGTTGAGGGCGTCGACGTCCGAGGTGACGCGGGTGACGAGGCGGCCTACCGGGTTGCGGTCGAAGAAGGCGACGTGCATGCGCTGAAGGTGGCGAAAGATCTGGGCGCGAAGATCGAACATGATCTTCTGTCCGGTCCACTGCATCAGGTAGGTCTGGACGAACTCGAGCAGAAAGCTAAGGCAAAGCGCGCCGAGGTAGAGGGCACCGATCTCGGTGATGCCGGTGATGGGCACCGGCGAAAGGTGGCGGGAAAGCCAGGAGTGCTTGCCGGGGGTGGGCGCGAGGTAGGTGTCGACGGCGACCTTGACCAGGTAGGGGCCGAAGACGTCGGAGCCCGACTTGATGAAGATGGCGATGGCCGAGATGACGGCCTGGAGCTTATAGGGCGAGAGATAGGTGAAGAGGCGCCGCATGAGGCGGCTGTCATACACCTTGCCGACAACGTCGTCGTCAACGCCGGGCTTGGGCTGCTGCTGAGCTTCCTTGGTTTCGTCGGGTTTCGACTTTGTGCCGGCCTGGGCCTGAGTATCGGCGGCCACGTCGTCGAGGCGGGTCGGCGTTTCCGGTGCGGCGTTGGCGACGGGCTGCACGATGGCGGCGGGGTCGGCGGGACTACATCGCTGATCCGATTGCTGCTGCGTTTGCGCGTCCGTGCTCGCCATTGTCCCATTGTAGATGTGCGGGATTGGGGCTTTGGTGCGAAATCCTGCCGTGAAACAATTGCGGTTGTGAGTGAAACGGCGCAAGGGGCGGAGTCGACGCTGGGACTGTATGTCAGCGTGCCGTTTTGCCGGGCGAAGTGCAGCTTCTGCAACTTTGCGTCAGGGGTCGGCTCTGCGGATGCAGTGGAGCGCTATGTGGGGCTGCTCTGTGCGGAGACCCGGTCGGCTCGGAGGCGCGCGCGGGAGATTGGGGCCGAGCTGCCGGAGCGGGTGGACACGATGTACTTCGGTGGAGGCACGCCGAGTTTGTTGGAGCCCGCGCAGTTCAAGGCCGTGATGTCGGCGATTCGGGGTGAGTTTCTGGTCGAGGCTGGGGCGGAGATCACAATGGAGGCGGCGCCCGGACAGATTGGGGATGGGCTGCTGGCGGCGGCTCTGGATTTGGGCGTGAACCGCGTCAGCCTAGGGGTGCAGAGCTTTGTGGATCGTGAGGCGCAGGCTGTGGGGCGCACACACACCGAGGCCAGCTGCATGGCGGAGTTTGCGCGGCTACGAACGGCTGGTGTGCGGAAGTTGGGCGCGGACCTGATCGCGGGGCTCCCGTACCAGACGGTGGAGAGCTGGGAGCGGTCGTTACAGGTGGCCACGAGGGCCGGGCTCGAACACCTCAGCGTATACATGCTGGAGATCGATGAGGAGTCGCGGCTTGGGCGTGAGGTCTTGGGCGGCGGCGCGCGGCTGCATGCGCCGGCGGTGGCCTCAGAGGATCTCGTCGCAACGCTGTATGAGCGGGCGTGTGAGGTGCTGCCCGCGGCTGGCCTTATCCAGTACGAGATCTCGAACTTCGCTTTCCCTGACTTTCGATCGAAGCACAACTTGAAGTATTGGTTGAGGAAGCCATACCTGGGATTGGGACTGGATGCGCACTCGATGTTGAGCGGCGCGGACGGGCGAGCGGTGCGCTTTGCGAATGCGGATGAGCTGGAGCGGTACGCCGGGACGGGGTCCGCGAGTGAGCCGGAGTGGGTGGATGAGAGAGCGGCCTTTGAAGAAACAGTCTTCCTCGGATTGCGCTTGGGGAGCGGTTTGGCTTGGGAGCAGCTGGCTGCGTTTCCGCACGCGTGGACTGGAGAGCTGCAGGCGAGTGTCGTAGGGCTTTGCCGTGAAGGGTTAATGGGGATGGACGCAGAGCGGCTTTGGCTGGAGCCGCGTGGGCGGGTGATCTCTGGGGAGATTTTTGGAGAGTTGTTGGCTGGGGTTGCGGCTTGAGTCGATGGTGGCTCTGATGCAAAACGCAGATTCCCTTCGGGATGACAATAAGGAAGCGGACGGGCGCGAGCGACGGCGTTCGAGCGAAGGAGAAGCAGCATGGGTGAGCGCGTAATTGATCTACGGAGTGACACGGTGACCAAGCCAACCCCGGCCATGCGGCAGGCGATGGCCGAGGCTGAGGTTGGGGACGACGTCTACGGCGAGGATCCCACAGTGAACCGGCTGGAGGCGCGCGCGGCCGAAGTGTTTGGGCGTGAGGCGGCGATCTTCGTGCCCACTGGGTCCATGGGCAACCAGATCGCCGTGAAGCTGCATACGCGGCCCGGCCAGGAAGTGGTATGTGAGTCGCGGTCGCACATCTTGGACTGGGAGATGGCGATGGTGGCGGCCTTTTCCGGCTGCGTGCCGCGGACGGTTGCCGGGGAGCGCGGGATCTTGCGCTGGGCGGAGTTTCAGAAGGCAATCGCGCCAAAGATTTACTACCGCGCGCCGACCGGGCTGATCTGGGTGGAGAACTCACACAACATGGCAGGTGGGACGGTGACGCCACTCCCGGTGCTGGAGGAGATCTGGGCCGGGGCGCGCGCGGCAGGGCTGCCCGTGCACTGCGATGGGGCGCGGGTGTTTAACGCGGCGACCGCGGCCGGGGTGCCTGTGGCGGAGATGACGCGCGGGTTCGACACGGTGATGTTCTGCCTGAGCAAGGGCCTGGGCGCGCCGGTCGGGTCGATGCTGGTGGGATCACGAGAGCTGATTGCCGAGGCGCGGAGTATCCGCAAAGCGCTGGGTGGAGGCATGCGGCAGGCGGGCATTCTCGCCGCAGCTGGGCTGATCGCGCTCGAAGAGATGCCCAAGCGGCTGCATGAGGACCATGCCAACGCCCGGCTGCTGGCGAAAGCGGTGGCCGAGGCTGAGGGAGCGGAAATTGACCTTGAGGCGGTAGAGACCAACATCGCCATCTTTACCCTGAACGAGGGCGGCGACGCCGCAGCTTTTGTGCGGGCGATGCGAGAGCGGGGCGTGCTGGCGAGCGCGGTCGGGCCGCACGCGGTGCGGCTGGTGACACATTTCGACGTGAGCCGGGCCGACTGCGAGCGCTGCGCCGAGGTCCTGTCGGGCATGCTGGAGCGAGTTGCCGCGTAACGATTCGCGGGCTCGAATGTCCGTGCGCGCCGAAGTGGGAGCACCCCAGGCCGGTGTGCAGGCCGGGTCCTCGGGTCCGGGTGCCTGGTATGTCTGAGCGTCGTCGAAAACTAGGCGTGCGTCGGCGTGGATGTGTCGCTGCTGCTCGGGATGGACATGGGCTGCAGATTGCGTGGCTTGTCTTGCGCTTCGGACCACTCCGCCTGACCGCGCGGCAAGAAGACGCTGACGATGGTGCCGTGGTGTTCTGGATCAGTCGATGACGCGAGGTCGATGGTGCCGCCGTGCTTTTCTACGATGCCCTTGGACACCCACAGCCCCAGGCCGGTGCCGGCTTCTCCCTTGGTGCTGAAAAAAGGCTGGAAAAGCTGCCGTTGGATCTCGGGGGCAACGCCGGGACCCCGGTCTTCAATGGTGATGAGGATGCCCGTACGCCGTGCAGCGTTCGGATCGGCTGGGTTGGTACCTGAGGCGGCGCGGGTCCGAACCTCGACCACCTCACCGCGCGGGGAGGCTTCGGCGGCGTTAGCGAGCAGGTTGGTGAAGACCTGACGCAGCTCCGCCGGAAAGCCAGAAACAACGGCCGGCTGTTCAAGATCAGCCTTCACTTTTACGCCGATATCCTTGAAGCGTCGTTCCAAAAGAACGAGAACGCTGCCCAGGAGACTGGAGATATCGAGGCCAACTGCGGTTCGCGACTCGCGATACATGCCGAGAAGTGCGCGGCTGATCTGAGTGGCACGGCTGAGTTCGCCCTGCGCCATCTCGAGAAAACGAGCGTTCTCCTCGGCGCTGGATCCGGTGCGCATCAGGTAGAGCAGATTGGCGACCGAATCGAGCGGATTATGGATCTCGTGAGCGATGGTAGCGGCGAGACGGCCGGCGACGGCAAGCTTTTCTGAAGCGAGCAGGGCGGCTTGTGCCTGGCGCTGCTGCGTGCTGTCGCGAAGCACAAGGACGACGCCGGCGAGGTCGCCATTGCGCTCGTAGACGGGTGCCCCACTTTCGTTGACGGTAAGCTCTGTGCCGTCTGTCCGGCGTAGGAGGAACGACTCGGTTGGAGCGATCGTCTTCAGTTCGCGGCGAACGGCAGCAACGGGCGACTCGGGCGCCTGATGCGAGGCCTCGCCTTCGAGCGGGAAGACCTCCTCGAAGCGGCGGTTGCGGGCCTGCGCCTGTGCCTGGCCGCTGAGGCGTTCCGCCGCAGGATTCATCAACTCAATGCAACCCTCCAAGTCGCAGACGACGACGGCCTCACTGAGCGAGACCAGGATGGCACGAAGGCGCTGTTCGGAGTCATAGGTTGATTGTGCGTGCTTCCGGAGCGCGCTGAGCGTTTGCTGAAAGGCGTCAGACACCATGTGCAACTGATTGCGTGCGAAGACACCGATCAGGAGCCCGGCAATCAGCGTGGAGCCGATCAGAGCCTCCAACGTGCGGCGAAGTTCGAGGTGCCAGCTGTCTACTGCGCGGGCGCGGCGTTGCGCCTGGTCCGCCGTGATCTCGCGAAGGAGACTCCGCATACTATCCATACGGCCTTTGGCGCGGAGGTTGAGGCCGGCGTCGCGGGTGTCACTGCCGGCTTGGACCGAGGCGATAATGGGCTCGGCGATGGTACGTACCCACTGCAGGTGCTCGGCGCGCAAGCTCTCCAGGGGAGCGGTGTCAGCACCCTCTTTTTCAAGGCCGTCGTGAAGCTTGCGGATGCTGGACCGCAGGGGCTCGGCAGCTGTTTCGTAAGGCTGAAGGAAGATCTCGTTCCCGGTGGTCTGGTACGCGCGAAGGCCGGTTTCTTCATCCACCATATCTGCGGTAATCAGGGTCGCCGTTTCTATATTGGCGTCGGCCAACTGCATGCGCGTGACGGCATGTTGGGCGGCCAAAATTTGCCAGGCGAGAGCGGCGGCCACCAGCGCCAGGGCGGCGATGGGGAGAAGGAGGGTCTTGCGAAGAGCGCGTTGCAGCTGATTCAGATTCACAGGCGTACCCGGGAGTTTAATCCGCGAAGAGGCTGTTGAGCTTGGCGAGGAGCGCCGGTGCACCCTCGCCTTTGGTCATATAAACGTCGACAAGTCCGGTGATGTCGGCGGGTAAGCCGACGTATGCGGACAGGAGCAAAATCGGAATTTCAGGCTTTTCCGCGCGCATGCACGCGGCGATCTCGCCCCCGTGCATACCTGGCATGGAGTAGTCGAGGACGACGGCTTCTACGGGCTGTGTGCGAA